>NZ_QSIG01000001.1:0-171538 GCF_003468525.1 Prevotella sp. AM34-19LB
GAAAGGGCAAAAGCTTTCAAATATCAAGCTTTTGCCCTTTCAGGGCGACTTGCTTTTTGCCAACATTACCCAGGGCGCTGCCCTGGGCTAGGAACTTTTGGGTCTTCAGCCCGTTCTTGAACCACATGCGAAAGTTCAGTTACTTATCCAAAACATTCAAGTTCTGATAGAACCAGACGTTCATCTGGTTGGCACCACGATGATTCCAGGCATAGTAAGGAATCAGGGTGAGTTTCTGGTTCTTGACAGAAACGGTGCCATCAGTAGCCTGGTCGAGCACCTGAGAAGAGGTCTGGATAGCCTTTACTGAGAAGGCTGGAGCACCCTTGGTCTCTGTGTTCTCGATGCTGTAGTTATCTACCAGCGAGAATGCAGGCTTCTTAGCCATGACAGCACGGAGCACTGGCTCGTTCTGATTATCCACAGCCTCAGCGCAATATACCAATGGTCCACGCTCTACGGCGACCTTACCTTTATCATCTGCCACCTTGCCATTAGCAACTACAGTACGTACAGGCATATCGAAGTGGATGCGGATGACATCACCCTTCTTGATGTTCTTGACAGGGAGATAACCCTTGTTGGCATTGAGGTCAGCCTCTACAGCCTTGCCGTTTACGGTTACGCTATAAGTAGGCTTCTCGGCATCGCTATACTTGTAAAGATCGCTAGGCACCACCTGATTGCGAACCCATCCAGGAATTCGAATCAGGAGGTTGGCATTCTTCACACCACTCTTCTTCACGGCAATCTTAATATCGCCATCCCAAGGATACTCGGTAGTTTCCTCCAGAACCACATCCTTACCATTCACCTTGATGGTAGATGTATTGCCGGCAAAGAGATTCACATAGATGTTGTTATCCTTCACGCCATAGAGATAACCCGGAACGGAAGGGATGAAGCGGCTCAGGTTACTTGGGCAGCAGGCACATCCGAACCATGGTTGGCGGGTGGTGTTGCCATCGGCATTAAACTTGTACTTGCCATCGCTAGACAATGGGTTTGGATAGAAGAATCTGCCACCATCCATGCTCATACCCGAAATGACACCATTATATAAGGTACGCTCCATGCAGTCGATATACTTGCTCTCGCCGTGAAGCAGGAACATACGTTCGAAGAGGTAAACCATAGAGATGGCTGCACAAGTCTCGTTATAGGCAGTCATGTTTGGCAACTCATAGTTATCACCGAACGCCTCGCCAGCATGGCGGGCACCAACACCACCTGTAAGATAGTATTTCTTGCCAACGATGTTTTTGAAAATACGGTCGATCACCTTCATATAGGCAGAATCTTTGGTCAGGGCAGCCACATCTGCTATACCGGCATACATATATCCAGCACGAACAGCATGACCTACAGCCTCCTTCTGCTCCAGGATAGGAGCCTGGCTTTGAGAATATGGGTTGCGGATATGAGTTTTGCCACGATAATCGAGCAGATACTTAGCCTCATCCAGATACTTCTTCTCACCGGTCAAGGTATAGAGACGAGCCAAAGCCATCTCAGCAATCTGATGGCCAGGCACCACGGTAGCCTGTCCTGGATTAGGTCCCACCTCCTTTACCACGCAATCGGCATAGCGCTTGGCGATGTTCAGGAACTTGGTGCTACCCGTAGCCTGATAATGAGCGCAGGCTGCATCTACCATGTGACCGAGGTTGTAAAGCTCGTGACTCAATTCCTCGTCCTTGACCCAACGCTTATTTCCCGACCATCCGTGTGGATGCTTTGGGTTGATGGTACGGGCAGTATAGAGATAGCCATCTGGCTCCTGTGCAGCACCCACCACATCAAGCACACTGTCGATGTAAGCCTTCAACTTCTTGTCTGGATAAGTCTGGAGAATATAGCTGGCTCCCTCAATAGTCTTATAAACATCGGTATCATCGAAAGAGAAGCCCATAAACTTGCTCACGTCCCACTCCTTGGTGTTCAACCCAGGGTGATTAGGATGCTGCAAGGTATAGGCAGCCATCTCAAAGTTCTTGTATCGGTGCTCACTCTCGCACTTGCTAAAAGCCAAAGGAATAGTTACCTTTTGGGCAGCCTGCAAGCGAGCACCCCAGAAAGTATTCTGTGAAATCTTAACACTGGTGAATGGTACTTGAGTAAATGGATAGCCATTGCTCAACACCTTGTTGCTCTTCTGCGCCATCGTTGGCATTGCCACGGCGGCAGAGAGAAGTACTGCTGAAATTAAACTCTTCATTATTGATTGGTTTAAAATTTATTATTGTTATTTGATTTGCGGTGCAAAGATAATAAAACTTATCGAATAAAGAGGTGAAAAAACAACAGAAAAATGGCACGATTCGTAGTTTTTGGAACAGGAGACCAACAATTTGCGACAATTTACGCAGTATAAAAAACCAAAAACAGGTCAGACCGCCCCATTTTTCAGATTATTATTGTATCTTTGCACACATAAAAAACAAAGAATCATAAAGAACAATGGAAAAAGTAAAACAGATACCTTATCGTGCCATCGCCCTGGATTTGGATGGCACCCTGACCAACCACGAGAAGGTGGTTACCCCGAAAACTCGCGAAGCATTATTAAAGGCAGCAAGCGAGGGAGCCGTGATTATTCTTGCATCAGGCAGACCCACTTATGGCATCGAGCCAGTGGCAGAATGCCTGGAACTGCAGAAGCGAGGGGGCTACATCCTTTCCTATAATGGTGGCAACATCGTGAATGCCCAGACCGGCGAGAAACTCTTCACCCAGTTTCTGCCAGATGAGATAATCCCTATATTATATAGG
Source organism: Prevotella sp. AM34-19LB (assembly GCF_003468525.1). Taxonomy (NCBI): domain Bacteria; kingdom Pseudomonadati; phylum Bacteroidota; class Bacteroidia; order Bacteroidales; family Prevotellaceae; genus Prevotella; species Prevotella sp. AM34-19LB. The sequence continues at coordinate 2,773 of NZ_QSIG01000001.1, forward strand.
TACGCGCGAGAGAAGAGCCACGCCCTCCTGGGCTACGCCGGCAACGAGATCATCACCGAAATGCCAGACAATCAGTATGTGAAGGAGGAATCGCGCATCAACAAGATGAACATCCGCAAGGTAGAGAATCTGCTCGATGCCCTGGAGCCTCATCCTACCAAGCTCCTCATGACGGGCGACCCTTCGGATATGCTCAAGGCAGAACAGGAACTGCTGGATATGGTGGGCGACAAGATGGATGTATTCCGCTCAGCCCCATTCTTCCTCGAACTGGTGCCTAAGGGAATCGACAAGGCGCAGTCGCTGAGAAGACTCCTGGCGAAGATCAATCTCACCCCTGCCGATATGATAGCCTTCGGCGACGGCTACAACGACCTCAGTATGCTGAAGCTTGCAGGCATGGGAGTAGCCATGGCGAATGCTGCCCCGGAAGTAAGAGCCGATGCCGACTACATCACCCTCTCGAATGAGGAAGACGGCGTAGCTGCGGCGCTGGAGCACTTCGGCATGTAGCAGGCCATCGCCCCCACATACTTACTCCAACCACTAAGGAAACTTGAGGGGAATAACAAAAATTAAATTGAAATATTTTGTGTTTTCTTCCTTTTAGAGTACCTTTGCTATCAAAAATCACTCAGGAACTATCATCCTGACAGATAACAGAATTAAAGCATATCAACGATTATGTTACAACTTGACGATTTCTACAAGGCCCGCTTCGTGCTGAGCCACGTGATTAGAAAAACTGAGCTGGTTCACACACCGAGAATCAACCCAGATAGTGATGTTTATCTGAAACCGGAATGCCTCCAGAAGACGGGGTCGTTCAAGATTCGAGGTGCATACTATAAGATTTCCCAACTCTCTCAGGAAGAGAAGGAGAAGGGTGTGATTGCCTGTTCGGCAGGCAACCACGCACAGGGTGTGGCTCTCGGTGCTACCGCCATGGGAGTGAAGAGCCTCATCTGTCTGCCCGAGGGTGCCCCTATCTCCAAGGTAGAGGCTACCAAGCGTCTGGGTGCAGAGGTATGCCTGGTTCCGGGCGTCTATGATGACGCTTACCAGAAGGCGTTGCAGCTGAAGGATGAGCACGGCTATACCTTCGTGCATCCTTTCGATGACGAAAAGGTGATTGCCGGACAGGGAACCATCGGACTGGAAATCCTCGACCAGCTGCCTGATGTGGAAGCTGTGGTAGTACCGGTAGGCGGCGGCGGACTGATTTCGGGAGTCGCTTTCGCCATCAAGTCGCTCAATCCTAACGTCAAGGTCTATGGAGTCCAGGCAGAGGGAGCAGCCAGCATGGTTCAGAGCCTCCACGACCACAAGCAGGAGAAGCTGCCATCTGTGGCAACCGTAGCCGACGGCATCGCCGTGAAGGAACCGGGAAAGATTACCTTCGAAACCTGCTCCAACTATGTGGATGAAATCGTCACCGTAAGCGAGGACGAGATCTGCGCAGCCATCCTGAAGCTCCTCGAGAGCGAGAAGATGGTGGCAGAAGGTGCCGGAGCAGCCAGCGTAGCTGCCGTGATGTACAACAAGGTGCCGGTGAAGGGCAAGAAGACCATCTGCGTGGTAAGCGGCGGTAACATCGATGTTACTATCCTGAACCGCGTCATCAACCGTGGATTGGTAAAGAGCGGACGTCTCTGCACCATCGAGATGGAGCTGGACGACAAGCCGGGCGAGCTGGTAGAGGTAGCTCCGTCATCGCAAACCTGGGCGGCAACATCACGGGAGTTCATCACGACCGTTCTGCCAACCGCAACAAGGTGAATGCCTGCGTGCTCCGACTCACTATGGAGACCCGCGACTCCGCCCACGTCAAGGAGATCAAGGGTGCCCTGGAGCAGAAGGGCTTCCATCTCTGGATCATATAAGAGAAGAGACTTTTAAAAAAATCCATAAGATATAAAAAGAGGGTGCGCCGTCAGTTGATAGCGCACCCTCTTTTTATATCTTATTAAACTCTTTATTACCATCAAGCTCTTTTATTATTGAGCTTTATCTTTGATAGAACTACTTTACTTCCTTGAGCAAGCAAGGGCGAACCTTCTCGGTTACACCAGCTTCCTCAGTAATCACGATAGTGAGAGGCTTGAGATCGGCAGCATTCTTTGCCACCATCACCTTGTAATCACCAGCCTCAACCTGCCACTGACTATCAACCTCATTGAAAGAAGCCAGGTTCTTGTATGGGATGTCGATAGTAACTGTCTCCGACTCACCAGGCTGCAATTTCTTAGTCTTGGCGAAACCACGAAGTTCCCTGGTTGGTTTATCCATATCCTTGCCAGGAGCTGCCACATATACCTGAACAACTTCCTTACCAGCTACCTTACCAGCATTCTTCACAGTCACCAGGACCTTGATATTGCCCTGTGCATCCTTCGTTACCACAGGTTTGCCATACTTAAAGGTAGTATAACTCATACCATAACCAAAAGGAAAAGATACAGGCACTTTCTTAGTCTGGTAATAACGATAACCTACATAAACACCATCATTATACTCGGTGTAATCCACATTCTTCACGTCACCCTTGCTACCGATGCCCTTGCCCATAAACATACCAAGTACATCCTTTACCTTGACAGTCTCAGGGTTAGGGAAATCAGCCTTAGAAGGAACATCGTTATAACTTACAGGCCATGTCATAGGAAGACGACCAGAAGGATTCTCCTTACCCGCCAAGATGTCAGCAACACAGTTACCACCCTCCTGACCAGGCAACCAAGACAACAATACAGCATCAGGACCGCCAATCCAACTCTTGGTCTCAATAACGCCACAAACATTCAAGATGACAACCACCTTCTTACCTGCCTTATGGAAAGCGTTGCAAACGCCAGAAATCATATCCTTCTCCTCCTTGGTGAGATTGAAGCTATCAGAAATCTTTCGATCCAAGAACTCACCAGACGACTTACCAATAGTGATGATTGCCATATCGTTGTTTTTGACGGCAGCAGACATATTCAATTCAGCAAGGCTCATCTCAGGGATGAAGTGACCAGGCAAGAAAGCCTCCAAAGGATTCTTTGGCTTTGGCAAATTTGCCTTTGCCTTTGGAGCATACTCTATGTATGACTTCTGGATGTCGCCATCCACCTGATAGCCAGCATTCTTCAAACCATCCAACAAACTTACCACATAAGCATGGTTAACATTGCCAGAACCAGTACCACCAGCTATGAAATCATAAGAAGTATTGCCGAAGAGGGCTATGTTCTTAATCTTCTGAACGAGTGGCAATACATTCTTGTTATTCTTCAATAACACCATTCCCTCGGTAGCGGCATTGCGAGCCACCAAAGCATGTCCCTTCAAATCAGGGTTGTTGTCAGCAACATACTGCTTGAAACGAGGAGTCTGCATGATATACTCCAAGATATGGCGTACATTGCGGTCGAGGATTTCCATCGACAGGCGACCATTGAGCACAGCCTTGCGAATCTCCTTCACCTGGTCTGCCTTACCTGGCATCAACAGGTCGTTACCCGCTTCCATCTGGGCAGCTGCGCTAAGACCACCAAACCAGTCAGTCATCACCATACCCTTGAATCCCCACTCATGGCGAAGAATCTCTGTTATCAAGTCACAACGCTCACTAGACATCGTATCATTGATGAGATTGTAAGAAGTCATCACTGTCCAAGGCTGAGCCTCCTTGATAACGATTTCGAAAGGTTTCAAGTAAATCTCACGGAAAGTACGTGGATTACCGATAACATTGTTACGAGTACGATTGGTCTCCTGGTTGTTCAGTGCAAAGTGCTTCAACGAAGTACCGACATCGTTGCTCTCGATACCATTCACCATAGCAGCACAAATTGTACCAGCCAGCAATGGGTCTTCTGAATAATACTCAAAGTTACGACCACAAAGAGGATTACGCATAATATTGGTAGCAGGTGCCAACAAGACATCTACGCCATAATGCTTCACCTCGTCTCCCATAGAGGTACCTACGGAATACACCAAGTCTTTGTTCCAGGTAGAACTCATCACTGTAGCCACAGGGAAGTGGGTACAGTAGAATGTCTTATCGGTATTCTTGCGCTTAGGGTCGATGCGAAGACCAGCAGGACCATCGGCTACAACCGTAGCTGGAATGCCCAGACGCTCAATACCATTCACCTGACCTGCGGCACCCTGTACCAACTGACCTTGGTTACCAATGGTAGCCTCCATCTGGCTCTCATACTTACCCGTAGAACCTACCACCAACTGAATCTTCTCATCAAGAGTCATCGCATTGATGACATCCTGGATAGGAGACACACCCAACTTTGGGTTCTGTGCTTGCACTACGAAAGTCGCAGAAAAAAGCACACATGAAGAAACTAATAATTGTTTTATCATTGTCTATATCTTATTTTTTAATAATCTTTTACAAAACTCTTACTTGAAAAACTTATTTTATCATTTGAAAATCTTCTGTGCAAACTCTGTGAGATAGACACGCCAATTGCGCCAGATGTGGCCGCCCTCGGTCTCCATATAGGTATATTTATACCCCTTCTCATCGAAATAGCGACGCAAGCCGGCTGTACTCTTATACAAGAAGTCGGTCTTTCCCATACCTATCCAATACAATTTTGGCTTGTTCTTAAACAAGGTTGCCAACTGCTGCTTCGCCTCCTCGTCCTCTTGCAGCATCTTATAGAAATCGGTGCGAAAATCGCCAGTCTTTCCCACATGCAAACCAGCGGAGAATAGACCAACGTAATCAAACTTATTAGGGAAACGGCGAGAGATGTCAAAGGAGTGTCCACCACCCATTGACAAACCGCAGATGGCACGATGCGTCTTATCCTTGCCCACCTTGTAATGGCTCTCCACATAGTTCATCACGTCAGGGAAGCTCTCATCCATCGTAGCCACCGCCTTGGCACCTTGGTAACCATAGAAAGAAGGCACATACATACCTGCCGACCATTCGCCTGGAGCAGCCTGGCAATTAGGATTGCCATTGGTCATCACCACGACCATAGGCTTAGCCTTACCTGTAGCAATCAAATTATCAAGAATATGCTGTGCACGACCTAAAGTAGTCCAAGCATCCTCATCGCCACCAGCGCCATGGAGCAGATAGAGCACTGGGTAATCCTTGCCCTTGTCGTAACCTGCTGGGGTATAGACGGTCATACGACGCTGCATCTTGAGCGTAGGACTGTCATACCAAACCTTCTGCACATTGCCATGAGGCACCTCATTGACGGTGTAGAGGTCACCACAGTCGCCTTTCTTGTCTGACAAGATAAAAATATTGGTTTCCGAAGTTATGTCACGAGTGATATAGACGTTTCCAGGATCCACAATCTTCACACCATCCAAGATGAGATTATAAGAATAAAGCTCAGGAGAAAGATTAGTGCTGGTAAAGCTCCATACTCCCTTGTCATCCTTCACCAAGTCTGCCACTCCCGGTGCATCATACTTTCCCACAGGGGTATCAATCTGCTTGGTAGGCAAGAAGTCGCCCGTAATCTGCACTTTCTGTGCATTGGGAGCCTTGAGACGGAAAGTAACTGTATGGTTGGCGTTTAACTCTGGAGATACCACAGGTACGTTGTCGAACAAAGCTTGTTGTGCAAAGCTGCTCATGCTTAAGAGCAAGGCTGTTGCCATAAATGTTATCTTTTTCATTGTGATGTTGTTTGAAGTTACTTAAAGATTTTCTGGGCAAACTCACCCAGGTAGATGCGCCAGTTGCGCCAGATATGACCGCCATCGGTCTCCATATAGGTGAATGGATAATGGTTCTTGGTCAGTTTCTCTCTAAAGGCGGTATTGTCCTTAAAGAGGAAGTCGGTGTTGCCGATACCAATCCAGAAGAGCTTTGGCTTGGCAGCAAACAAGTCTGCCAACTTCTTGTCGAAGTTATCATAGATGTACTCGTTGGCGCCACCATTTCTTTGTTCCTTGCCAATGGCTGCCGAGAAGAGCCCCACATAGCCAAAGGTCTTAGGATTGTTGATGGAAATATAGAGGGAATGGAATCCACCCATTGACAAACCGGCGATGGCACGGTTCTGGGTATTTGCCAAGGTGCGATAACGAGCATCCACAAACTTCACCACCTCAGGGAAAGAAACCTCAAAAGAGCCCTCCATGGTCTTAGGCAATCCCAATGTAGGAACTATCAGATTATCCGAAGTCTGTCCTGGAGCTGCCTCCTGAGAGATATTGCCATTGGTCATGACGACGATCATTGGCTTCGCCTTGCCTTGCGCAATGAGGTTATCGAGGATTTGCGAAGCACGTCCCAAATCCATCCACGCTTCCTCGTCGCCACCGATGCCATGCAAGAGATAAAGCACAGGATATTTCTGCTTGCTGGTCTCGTAACCAGCAGGAGTATATACTGTCATACGGCGAGTAAGGCCAGCTTTGGCATCATCATACCAGACCTTTGATACGGTCCATGCGCTACCTTGTTGACCTTGTAGAGATCTGCCTTTCCCCCACCTATCAAGAAATAGTTGGAAACGTTGGCGATGTCACGCACGGTATAGACGTTGAGATGGTCAGTAACACTGGCGCCATCCACCATCATTGTATAAGAATACAACTCTGGTGACAGAGGAGAGGTGGTGGTATAGCTCCACACCCCCTTCTCGTCCTTGGTCAAGTCAGCCACACCTGGGGCATCATACTTGCCCATCGGGGTATTAATCTTGCGAGTTGGCAAGAAATCGCCCGTAATCTGCACCTTTTGAGCACCAGGTGCCATACAGTGGAAAGTAACCGTCTTGTCGGCATGAATCTCAGGAGACTGTGGCATTTGCCCTCCGAAGAGGGCTTGCTGTGCCGAAGCACTGCCACATGTCATACATAATGCAATAACTAATATTGATAACTTTTTCATTGTCTTTACACCTTATTATATATACGTATATGATTATTGTACTTCCACAGAAGCGAACTTCACAGTAAAATTACCCGTTCCTGCAGCACCTGTAACATCCACGGTGCCTAAGTTGGAACCAGAGAAAGTAAACAAGCTCATACCCTCGGAATCCTTTGCGGTCTCAATCACGATGGAACCAGAAGAGATATACTGCTGCTTGCCCGCCTCGTCCACAAAATAACTTCCGCCAAATGCACCATATTGTGGCATGGCATAACCATTATCCATTAACCAAGGGGCAGTAGAGCTACCCTGGATAGTATAAGTACCTGCCAAGCCCTCTGCTTGCAAGTTGTTGGAATTGACAGCCTCCAAAGATGCCATCACCTTGCCCTCAGGACTCTTTACGGTCATCACATATTTGGTAACGTCTGGGAAGAAGGTTGTCTGACCGGTTGCCCAATCGCGTGTCATCACAGGAGAGGTTGCGATAGAGAAGGTATAACCAGAAGCCTCTGGGTCATCCACACCCACAACGAAGGCAAGCTCTCCTACATAATTCAACTTCACTCGCTGACCGGCGGCATTGGCAAACAAACCGTTCAAGTAATACTTGCCCCCGATAAGAGATACGTCGATGTCGCCACTCTTCATTGCCTCACCATTCACCTTGACCACACAAGTTTTGTTAGCCACGGTCTTAGCTACGGTATAAGAGGCAGCGGGAAGAATCCACTCGGTACTACCAAAACTAATCTGAATGGCAGTTCCCTTTACATCTTTTATATCTACATTGAGCGCCTTCAAGCCTTTCTTTAACTTAGTGGTAGGCTGCACGGTAGCCTCTTGCGATGTATAATTCTGCATATCTGCATATACTCCCTGCATACCATCAAGAGCATCGTTATCGCAGGCTGTGAAACACAGCCCTGCAATAAACAGACTTAATATTGAACCTATATATTTTTTCATATCATTATCATTTAAATATCAGTTAATTAGAAGATTACCATCCCGTATTCTGCTGGATATTAGGATTCAATTCTCTTTCCTTCAAAGGAATAAGAAGCAACATGTGCTTGTCTTGGAATCCGAAAGTAGAATTGGAGAAATCCCAACTTACGCCCTTGGAAGAGTAGTTAGGAATTTCCTTACCCTGTGAAGCCAAGGCTTTCTTGGCATCACCCCAACGTACCAAGTCCTGGAATCGGGTACTTTCCAGACAGAGTTCCAAGCGCTTCTCCGTCTTGATGTCGTCCAAGGTAACGCTAGTCAATGGAGTTTCCTTGGCGCGAATACGAATCTCATTGATGTCTCTCAGCGCTACGTCTGTGTTGCCAGCCTCCAGGTTTGCCTCGGCAGCCAGGAGGAGAACTTCGGCATAACGCATAATCTTTCGGTCGGTATATTGAAATCCCTGGAACCAGGAGGCATCCATGATGTTGTCACTCTTCAATAAGCGGTTCTTAAAGAAGAGGTATCCTTCACATCCATAGATGTTCTGACCAGGATTCAACTTCACACCGTATGCTGCTATCTGATTACTGTTGAGCAGGGTCTTCTGCAAACGATATCCATTCTTGCCCTCTGCTTTTACAAATGCATCATAGAGAGACTTGCGAGGGTTCAAGAAGCCGTAGGTTCCCTGAGCAACTTCGTCGGCAGCCTTTCCTTCGAGCGTCATATTGCCAGTACGCCATCCTTGCATCAGGAAGGTCATGTCCATCTGGGACCAAGTCTGCTCCTGGTCGTTACGCCACTGCAATTCGAGCATAGACTCACAGTTGTTGTTGTTGACGGCATGAAACTGCATGTCATATTCGCCACGGAAGAGGTCGTACTTTTTGGAATCCACCACCTCATTGAGTACGGATGCAGCCTCCTGATACTTCTTCTGGAAGAGATAAGCCTTGCCCAAATAAGCCTTTGCCACTTCCTGGGTAACACGCATACCCGTCTCCTGATCGTCCTTGTTCTTCTTGGAAGGCAAGGCTTTCATACCGATAGCCTCTTTCAAGTCTGCCTCCACAACAGCCCAAAGTGCCTCTGGAGTACTGTTTGGCTGACGGTACTCATCTGTAGTCAAGAGATGATCTACCAATGGAGCTGTACCCCAAAGAGTAACCAGCTCGAAGTTAGCCCAAGCACGGAAGAAATAAGCCTCGGCTATGGCACGTTTCTTGACATCCGTATCATTAGCCACCTTCTCTATGACGAGGTTTGACTGATAGATGACACCATAGAGACCCGAGAACAGGCCCTCGATATTACCGTTGCTAGAATCGAAGGTATATTCATTCAACTGCTCGTATGAGTTGTTGTCGCCACGATTACCACCGCCACACCAAGCATCATCCGAAAGCAGATTCTTGATAAAGAACCAAGTATAATACAATCCCTTCACACGGCTATACATGGCAGCCACCGCCTGCTCGGTCTGCTCATTGGTCTTGTAGAAATCATCCTGACCACCCATATTGCCATGCTTTGCTATATCGAGTCTGTCTTCACAACCGGCAAATAACACTGCCACAACGAGAAGCAGACTATATATGATATTCTTTTTCATAATTTCCTAATGTTATTATATATTATGTATAGTGTTAGTTATATGAACCTCCAGACCTTAGAACTCCAAGTTGAAGCCCATCACTACCTTCCTTGAGGTTGGATAACCGCCTTTGTCGATACCCATACCCACTACACTATTGGTAGAAACCTCAGGGTCGAAGCCTGGGTACTTGGTGATGGTGAAGAAGTCATCGAGAGACACATAGAGGCGCAAGTTGCTGATTGCTACCTTCTTGAGAAGAGTCTTCGGCAAACTGTAGCCCAACTGAATCTGCTTAATCTTGAAATAAGATCCATCATATACCATTGCGCTGGATGTAGCATACTTGTCCATATTGTTGGCACCAGCACGTGGCTTGCTACCATTAGGATTGCTCTCCGTCCAACGGTCGTCATAGAAGAGTTCCTTCATCTTGTTGACCATAGGGAAGTCGGTACGGTTGATACAGTTGAATATCTTGTTGCCTGATGCACCAGAACCAAATACTGCCAAGTCGAAACCTTTGTAAGCTGCGGTCAAGGTGATACCATAGGTGAAGTCTGGAATGGCACTACCCAAGTCCATCTTGTCATCATCGGTCAAATCACCACTATCGTTCAGGTCGGCAAAAGTTGGATCGCCCGTCTTTGGGTCTATGCCTGTAAACTGATAGCCGCGGAAGTAATACACAGGATAACCCTTCTCGAAGTATGTGAGAGGCACATTCATAAAGGTAGTACCCTGCAAACGAGTCAAGGATGGGTCGAGATAAGTAACCTCGTTCTTCAAGGTAGCGAGGTTGCCACGCACACTGTAGCTGAAATCACCGATGTTGTCTCTCCAACCGAGTTCAAACTCGAATCCCTTGTTGCTTACGTTACCAGCATTGATAGGAGATGTAGTGCCGCCGATAACCAAAGATGGAGTGGTACCACCCACGAGCAAGTCCTTGGTCTTCTTCACGAAATAGTCCATACTGAAGTTCATTCTGCCAGCAAAGAGGAGCGCATCAATACCCAAGTCGGTCTGCTCTGATGTTTCCCACTTCAGTTTATCGTTACCCATACTAGATGGACTAACAGACGTTGTATAATTATTACCAGAAACTAACGGATAAATGCTACCCTGCGCCATATCGGTGCTGTAGGCATAGCCACTCAAGGAAGCCAAGCTACCATTCTGGCCCCAGCTGGCACGCAATTTCAAACTAGCCACAACATCTCTTAAAGGCTCGAAGAACTTTTCCTCTGAAATGGTCCAACCTCCAGACACAGCTGGGAAATATCCCCAACGATTGGTAGCTGGAAGCTTAGATAAGTCGGCAGCATCTGCACGGAGGGAAGCCTGCAGATAATAACGATTTTTATAATCGTAACTCAAACGACCAAAGTAAGAATACTTGGCTGAGCGAGTTTTCTCACCACCTACAGACTTGGTAGCAGAAGCGGATGCGAAATTCAGATAGTAGAACAATGGATTGTTTTTCTTGACAGCGTCTTCACCATTAGCCTGCAAACCACCCTGCACGAAATCGTAGGTAGATTCCTGGAAAGACATACCAACCATGGCATTCACGGTATGGTCACCAAACTTCTTCATATAGTTGGCAAAGTTTTCCCATTGATAATAAATAGAGGTAGAAGAAGATGCACTCTGATCTACATAATCACGGCTTTGCGTTGCATTTCCATAGTAAGGAAGTGAAGTGGAAGAACTGCGAGTACCCGACAAACGGTAACCAAAGCGAGAAGTAAGCACAAGATCCTTGATAGGCTTGAAATCTGCATAAATGGAACCATTCACATTGAATCCACTGTTGCGAGATATGCCATTGTCACGCATCACGAATGGGTTGAACTGCTCACCTGCATAGAAAGCAGACACACCATAGTAGTTACCAGCCGCATTGGTCAAGAGATGCTTTCCGCTTGCCAAGGCACTAGCAACATGAGCAGGCAAGTTTCCACCCTCGTATGCAACGGGGTCAATGGATCCATAGAAAGCACAGCTGCCATCATAGAACCATACTCAGTACCCTCTGAAACAGAACGAGCGTTATACTTTTCAATCTGGTTAGTAGTGCCCACCTTCAACCATGGCTTGATCTGATATTCAGCATTGATGGTAGCGGTGAGACGACGATAGAGATCATTATTACCTCTTACCATACCATCATTGTCAAGATAAGTAAGCGAAAGATAGTAGTTGCCATTTTGGTTACCACCCGTAAAGCCCAGGTTGTGCTTCTGCATCTTACCCTTACCATAGATGGCATCTACCCAGGAGGTATTGGTTGTTCCATCCCAATTCTTCAAGAGATAATCCTCGGTAAAGGTCTTACCTTCTTTCATATATTGGATATATTCTTCGGCATTGAGCAACTTAGGCTTTTTAGCAAGCGATTCGATGGCATATTGGAAATCATATGTTATCTTTCCACTACCCACAGTACCCTTCTTCGTAGTAATGAGAACCACGCCATTACCAGCCTCTGCACCATATATGGCAGCAGAAGCGGCATCCTTCAACACTTCCATAGATGCTATGTCATTAGGATCGATACCACTAATATCGCCTAGGCGCACACCATCTACTACATAGAGAGGATCGGAAGAACCATTGGAAGAGAAACCACGGATACGAACGGTTGGTGATGCACCCGGACGAGCAGAAGAAGAGACAATCTGTACACCTGCGGTCTTACCCTGAAGAGCAGACTTGGCATTGGTGATGGTACGATTTTCCATATCTTCTTTCTTCACCTGAGAGATGGCACCAGTTACAGAACTCTTTTTCTGTACACCATATCCTACAACGACAACATCGTCGAGTACCTTGTTGTCTTCATTTAATGTTATCTTGAGTCTGGAAGAGTTGGCTAATACCTCTTTATTCTTATAGCCAAGATAAGAGAAGACAAGGGTCTTACCTTTTTGCACCTGGATTGTAAAGTTACCATCCATATCAGTTACAGTACCACCCTTGTTGTCTCCCTGCACACGCACGGTAACACCAATCAAAGGGTCGGCATTTTGGTCAACTACAAGACCAGCGACTTTCATCAGTTCCTGCGCCAAGGCAGCAGAACCGGAAATCATCAATAAGAACACGAGGTTAGAAACCTTCTGTAATCATTCATTTTTCTCATAGATTTTACTCATTAAAGATAATACTTTGTTAGTTAAGCTTTTATTCTTGTAAATCAGTTGATTGTTTACGGCTGCAAAGGTAGTACTTTTTATCATACACCTTTTTCTAACTTGTTTTCTTGTGTTACGTTTTTGTTCAAAATGGGGTTTTCTATATGTTCAAAAACTTGCGTATTTGTTTAAAAAGTCTTATAAACCTTGTATATATCAAGTTTTATAGTACTTTTGCAGCAACAATCAAAACCATCGATTATGAAACGAACAAAGGTATTTTATAACGTACTCATCCTCTTGGCAGCCCTTCTTCTTACTGCTTGCCAGGACCAAAAAGACATCCCCGAAGTCTCTTCACCCGAGAAGAACCTCGTCCTGTCTGATCATATCTCCAACCAACAGGTGAAGAGCATCTGCGAAGACAGATACGGACAAATCTGGATAGGTACCTTCCGTGGTCTCAACAAGTATGATGGCAACCAGTATCACCAATACTACTGCGTGGACGATTCACTGGGATTGCCCGACAACAATATTACCGACATTTATCGTGACTCCCACAACCGACTCTGGGTAGCCACCGTCAACGGCGTATGCCTATACCAGGCCAATGGCAATTTCAAACGAGTAAGTATCAATGGCAATAACAAGAACATCGAAAAAATCCTGGAAGACAAGGAGGGAAGAATCTTCTTCCTCACGATGACAGACCTGTATCAATATGACGAAAATACCAACACAGCCATCATCAAGCTCTCCAAGATGGTGGAGAAGAACTGCTATAACTACTCTTGCCATATGGACCGAAAAGATGTGATGTGGATTGTTACCTCTTACTCTGTCAAGGGATATCGCACCCAAGACCTCAAACTTATCGTCCAAAGCCCTGTACAGAGTTATCCCATCGCCTCTTTTCTCCTCGATGGGCATCAGCTCTACATCTCTGGCTACAATGGAATGCAGCTCTTTGATACGGATACCAGGAAATGGCAACATCTCCCTGCAGCATTGCAAGGCTTGCAAATCCCCAACGACATGGTCAACTGCATCCATCCGTATGGCACAAAAGGCAACCTTCTGCTTAGCACCACCAAGCACGGATTACTCTATTTCAATGCCCAGAAGGGAACCATCCTGCCACAAAGCGACAAGAATTTCCCATTCGAAGAGCCTGATATGCAAGTCAACAAGATGTTAACCGACTCCAAGGGCAACCTTTGGCTTGGTTCTGAAGACGATGGCGTAAAAACCATCTATAGATACAAGGATATGTTTAACAGCATGCCTGCCCTTCAACGTGCCATCGGCAAACAGCCCGTACTCTCCGTAGCCACCGACAGGAATCATCACCTTTGGATTTCTACCAAGAGGAACGGACTCTATATGTATGACTTGCAAACCCAGCAACTCAAGGACATACCGCTGATTTCCTATAGCAACGGCAACAAGAAGAATGCCACCACCAACATCTTTGTGGATAGCAGCAATCATCTATGGCTAGCCAATGGCGACCATGTGGCAAAGTACCAATACGATGGCAACAATCTCAACAAGGTAGCTCCTACCCTTGCTTCATGCCTATGGACATCAGCCAAGATGCAAAGGGAAACATCTGGGTATCCACGGCATCCGTCAACATCTACTGCATTTCAGCACAAAGTGGAGAGATGACCAAAAAACAACTCTTCCCTACCACTTTCTGCTTCATTCCCAGCATCATGCTCTTGCAGAATGGCAACATGCTCATATCTGCCTTCTACAGACCTATCCTGGAAATGAATGGAGACAACTTCGATGTCCAAGAGTTTAAAGTGAATCCGGATGACTGGAAGAAGTGCATCAAGCGAAATGTGTATATCCCAACCAAGAACTATCAAGACCGCAAGGGCAACATCTGGTTGGGTACAGTTACCAACGGACTCTTGAAGTATGACGCAAAGAGCCACAAGCTGACCACCATAGCAGGAATCTCCTGCTCCGACATTTCCAGCATCGAGGAAGATAGAGATGGAAACATTTGGGTCAGTACGCTGTATGGACTCAACAAGATAGATGGAAAAACAGAAAAGGTAACCACCTACAACGAGGCTGACGGTGTGAAAGGCTTCCAATTCTACGATAGGGCATCGTGCAAGCTGTCAGATGGAACTCTCATCTTCGGCGGTACCCAGGGACTCACCATCTTCAATCCCCAAAACGTAAACACGAACCAACAGATAAGTCTGCTTTTCGAAACACTCAAGGTACATAATGAGATTATGCTTCCTGGCAAGAATGGATGTATCAAGGAGAGTATGGAAGAATCACCCCATATCCACCTAAGCTACAAACAAAACAGCTTCAGCATCGCCTTTTCGGCCATCGACTACAGCGACTACAAGCACATTCATTACTTCTACCAAATGGCAGGATTCGACAATACATGGATTGATGCAGGCAATAACAACGAGGCGTACTACTCTAATCTGCCAGCTGGCAACTATACCTTCAAGGTCAAGATGGTAGGCAACGACTCCGACAATATCATCGCCGAAAAAAGCATACAGGTAAGCATCGCCCCTGAGCCTTGGAACTCTTGGTGGGCATGGTGCCTATACCTTATTATAATGGGATGCGTCGGCTTCGTGATCTATCGGCAGAAGATGCGCATCAGCATCGAGAAGAACATGGTTCAAAAGGCTAAGGATGAGAAGGAGCAGGAACTGCGCATCAACAAGATGAACATGAGTTTCTTCGCCAACATCTCGCATGAGTTCCGGACACCACTCACCATGATTTCGGGACCAGTGGAACAACTCTGTGAAAGTGAAAGCATCAACAAGCACGACAAGTTGCTATTGAACATCATCAACCGAAGCGTGGATAGAATGCTGAGACTCGTCAACCAGTTGCTCGACTTCAACAAGTTGGAGAACGACACACTCCGCTTGCACGTCAAGCAAACCGACATTATCACCGAGATGAAGCGCATTATGGACCTCTTCATCGTGAATACCGAGGAGAAAGGTATCACCTTGAACTGTCACGGACTAGAAGGTTCCTACCTGATGCTTCTGGATTCCGACAAACTGGAAAAGATTATCAACAACCTGATGTCCAACGCCATGAAGTTTACCCCTCGTGGCGGTAAGATAGATGTATCTTTCGACACCGGTACACTAACAAGGGAGAACAGATTATCACCATCACGGTGGCTGATACAGGCAAGGGAATCCCACAGAATGAGGTGGAGAATATCTTCAAGCGATATTATCAGTTGAACAACCAGTCCACAGGCACCATCAACTGGGGTACTGGCATCGGACTCTACTATGCCCGCAGCCTGGCCGTCCTTCACCATGGCGATTTAAAGGCGGGCAATCGCAAGGACTGCCAGGGAGCCATCTTCACCGTTACCCTGCCTACCGATGAGAGCCTCTATGCCGCCAACGAGAAAGCCCCTTTGGAGCAAGACCAGAAGATGGCTTTTCCACTGCACGACAGTCAGAAAGTGGCAGACAAGGTAAGTCAAGACAACAGTACAGACAACCGTCCGAAAATACTCATCGTAGATGACGACACCGAAGTGGTGCATTATCTTCGTACCCTCCTGGCATCATCCTATCGCATCATCTATCGTTTCGATGCCGAGAGCGCCCTGAAGGCGACAAGGGAGGAAGAACCTAGCCTCATCCTCAGCGATGTGGTGATGCCGGGAATGAGCGGCTATGATCTCTGCAAGGAAATCAAGCAAGACATCCAACTCTGCCATATCCCAGTCATCCTGGTAACGGCAAAGACCACCACCGAAAACCAAGTGGAGGGACTGAACAGCGGAGCAGATGCCTACGTTACCAAACCATTCACCCCAAAGGTCCTCCTGGCAATGATCAACTCGCAACTCACCAACCGTGAGAAGACCAAGACCATCCTGACCAACGCCACGGAGACCGACAAGAACGTGGAGGAAGTGCTGTCGCCACAAGACAAACTCTTCATGGACGAACTCTATCATATGATGGAGCAGGAACTAGCCAACTCGGAACTGGATGTCAACAAGGTAACAAAACTGATGCACATCTCCCGCACAAAGCTCTACTACAAGGTCAAGGGACTCACAGGAGAGAATCCAAGCGTCTTCTTCAAGACCTATAAGCTCAATCGTGCCGCCACCCTCATCGTGGAAGGCAAGTACAACATCTCGGAGATTGCCTATATGACGGGATTCAACACCCTCTCCCACTTCTCAACCAGCTTCAAGAAGCAATTTGGATGTACACCGAGCGAATATAGTAAGAAAACTTATTAAATTTCGATGCGAAATAGATCCGTTTTGGGGAAAAATGCTTATCTTTGCATCCAGATTGATTTAATAATAAAAAAAGGAAATTAATTATGAACGCAATTCACACAGACAATGCGCCTGCAGCTATCGGTCCATATAGCCAGGCTATCGAAGTAAACGGTTTCGTATTTGCATCAGGTCAGATTCCTATCGACCCTGCAACAGGCAACTTCGTAGAGGGTGGCATCAAGGAGCAGACTCGTCAGAGCCTCACCAATGCCCAGAACATTCTGAAGGCAGCCGGCACCAATCTTTCTCACGTAGTGAAGACTACCGTTTATCTGAACAGCATGGACGATTTCGCAGCCATGAACGAGGTTTATGCCGAGTTCTTCAGCCAGCCATATCCAGCTCGCTCAGCCGTAGCCGTAGAGAAGTTGCCTAAGGGCGCACTCGTAGAGGTTGAGGTTTTGGCAGCTAAGTAATTCCTGCATTCCAGGAATCACAGGTCCGAAAACAACAAGGAAAAATATTTTTGATGGAATCCTGCATTACATTCAAGAATCTAAGCATTGGCTATCGTCAGAAGCATCAGCTCCGGGTGATAGCCTCTGCTGTTTCTGCCTCCCTGCAGCCGGGCGAGCTCACCTGCCTCATCGGTGCCAACGGAGTGGGTAAATCCACCCTGCTCAGAACCCTTTGCGGTTTCCAGCCTGCCCTGGATGGCGAAATTCTCCTTCAGGATCAGCCTCTTTCCGCTTATCCGGCGCTGCAGCTAGCCCGTCAGATCGGCGTGGTTCTCACCTCCCGTGTCGATGTTCCCCAGCTGTCTGTCAAGGAGATTGTAGGCATCGGCAGGTCTCCCTACACCAATTTCTGGGGCACCCTGACTCCGGCAGATCAGCAGATAGTAGATGAAGCCATCCATCAGGTCGGCATCCGTCACCTAGCCCAGCGCAACATCTCCGAGCTGAGCGATGGCGAGCGTCAGAAGACGATGATAGCCAAGGCGCTTGCCCAGCAGACCCGCATCATCATTCTCGACGAGCCTACCGCCTTCCTCGATTTCCCCAGCAAGGTAGAAACCCTTCAGATGCTCCGCCGCCTGGCACACGAGCAGCACAAGGCAATCCTGCTCTCCACTCACGATGTAGAGCTGGCGCTGCAGCTCTCCGACAGTCTCTGGCTGATGGAGCAGAACCGTCTCTCCATCGGCACCCCGAAGTTGCTTGCCGCCGATGGTTCCCTCTCGAGATTCATCGATCGCGACGGCATCCGGTTTAACCCGGAAGGGATGAGGATTGAGATAAAATTTCCATCACAGCTATCACAATAACAGTTATCACAGTTTTTACGGAGGGGGTATCTGAAGGGAAGAAAATATTAAATAGAACTAACTATATATATATATAATTATATAATATATATAGTTAGTTCTAGAATGAGAAAAAAGAAAAGTGTTTCGAGAAACAGTGATAACTGTTATTGTGATAGCTTTTTGGTGCAAAGCTATGGTTTGCTATCTCTAAAACTATGGTTTGTGATCTGCAAAACTATGTTTTCTCTTTATCAAACTATGAGTTAGTATTTTTAACGGAATTCGTATTCTGGGGCTGCTGAAAACCGGGGCATATCACACCCTTTTTTTATTTATTCATTACTGAGACTTGCGAAATTCAATATATTACTGTTCCCCTTTCGTTTTCTTATCCGCCACATACATTCCTATCAGGATGCAGGCGGCACCCGCCAGAAAATAGGGGGTAATCTGCTCGCCAAGCACCCACGAGGCGAAAATCATCGTCGTTATCGGGTTGAAATAGACCCAGTTGGTAGCCTTTACCGTTCCCAGTTTCGAGATGCACCAGTTCCACGTAAGGAAGCAGATCATAGAGGCAAGGCAGCCCAGAAAGAGCAGATTGCCGAATACCTGAGGGCGGGTGAATACCTCGAACGGAGGAAAACCCGGAATGAAGATATAATAAGGCAAGATGGTAAGAACACCATAGAAAAACACCTTGCGGGTGATGAATGCAGGACTGTAATCGCCCGTGGTTGACTTCATCAGCAGCGAATAAATCGCCCAGCACATACACGCCGTAAACGCCAGAGCATCGCCCACCGGAGAAAGATGAAGCACAAACCTGCCGTTCAATACCACGATGATCATACCCACAAATGCCAGAAGAGAACCCAGCAGTTGGACGATATGAATGCGGTTGGAATCCTTATAGACCAGACGAACCAGCAGGGTGGCAAAGAGCGGACACGAACAGACGATGAGCGAGGTATTGGTGGTGGTGGTGAAGTTCATCGCCTCATTCTCGCTGCAGAAATAGAGCGAACCGCCCGTAATGCCCAGCAGCGCCATCTTAGCCTCATCCTGCCAGGAATCGGCAAAAAGACGGCAATGATTGAACGCCAGCATCAGCACGTAGGCGATGCTGAAACGCAGGGTGAAGATCTGAGCAGGAGAAAGCCCGTTCAGCATCAGCACCTTGGTGGAAACGAAGGTGGTTCCCCAGATCGCCACCGTCAGGAAGGCTACAAGATGATAGAATATATTGTTATTTTTCGTTTGCATATCTTAATTTTTCCTTTAATGGTGCAAAAGTAAGATTTTTCTGTGGATAAACCAAGACTTCTGCATTTTTTTTGTAACTTTGCAGCATGATTTTCCATCCATTCCATCATACTTCAGAAAATGTTCCTGCAAGGATGAACAATCCTTTGGATTACGAACCGCATCCGCTCTGCATCCAGGCGTGCAGGGAAGTGCAGGAGATGCTTGCCAGACGAGAAGACTGGCAGGAAGAGATTGCACGCGGCAAAATGTTTGGTGTGCTCATCGTAGAAAATGTAAAAACAGATACCGATGTCCCGAAATGGGGATACCCAGCTGCCGATAGCGAGGCTCCGAAATGGGGATACCTGGCAGCCTACAGCGGACAGATTGGCGGAAGAAGCGACTGGGAGGACTTCGTGCCTGCCGTATTCGACTATCTGCAGCCCGACGGCTACTTCAAAACCCACGAGGCAGAGATTTCCCGTATCAACCAGAGCATCAGCCACCTGGAGAAGGATGAAAGGATGAAGGAAGCCAGAACCCTGATCCGGCAACTTCAGGAGGAGCGGAAGCGTACCATCGCCGCCTATCAGGAGAAGATGAAGGAAGCGAAGGCAAAGCGTGACAGCCGCAGAGAGGCAGGAACCTATCAGAAGCGGAAGAGGCGGAGATGATCAGGGAAAGCCAGTTTATGAAGGCTGAACTGCGCCGACTGAAGAAATCGCTCTCGGAAAAGACAGCCCTGGAAACGGAATTTGAGGATTATCAGGAGAATATACTGAGGCTGAAACAACTGCGCAAGCAACTCTCTGATGCCCTGCAGCAATGGCTTTTCTCGCAGTTCAGAATGCTGAATCAGGAGGGAGAAAGCAAGGATCTGCTGGAGATTTTCAGAGATGAAGCCCTGAAGGAGTATCCGCAGGCGGCGATAGCTACGAGCAGGATTGCAGCCCTGAAGATGGTGCCGCCAGCCGGGAGCGGCGAGTGCTGCGAACCGAAACTGCTGCAATATGCCTACCAGCATGGTTACAAACCGCTGCAGATGGCTATGTTCTGGTGGGGAGAAAGCCCGAAGGAGGAAATCCGTCACCACCTGCAGTTCTATCCTGCCTGCAACGGCAAGTGCAAGCCGATACTGCATTGGATGCTGCCATCATCGGTATTCGAAAGCCCTGCATCGGCAGAAAACGGCATCGGCGGACAGAAGGGACCATTCCCTAAGCAGGTAGAGATGCTCTATAAGCAGGTGGAAACGCTCTACGAAGACTGCGAGCTGACCGTGATCCACAAACCTGCAGGACTGCTCTCTGTACCGGGAAAGGACGCTGCCCAGCCATCGGTCTATGCGCTGATGCGAAGGAAATATCCCGAGGCTACCGGTCCGCTCATCGTTCACCGGCTGGACATGGCGACCAGCGGACTGATGATCATCGCCAAGACCGAATTTGCCTATCATCGCCTACAGAAGGAGTTTCTGAACCATCGGGTGCAGAAGAAATACATCGCCATCATTTCGGAAAAAGACATTCTGGGAAAGGAGATTTCAGGAAAAGACATTTCGGAAAAGGACATTTCGGGAAAAGACATTCCGGAAAAGGGAATCATCTCCCTTCCGCTGCTGCCCGATTATCTGAACCGCCCTCGCCAGATAGTGAATCACGAGCAGGGCAAGGAGGCCATTACGGAGTATGAAATTCTGGAGCGCATCGACGGCTCACATCTCCGCATCGCCCTCTATCCCAAGACGGGCAGAACCCACCAGCTGCGTGTGCATTGTGCCCATCAGGAGGGTTTGAATGCTCCCATCCTGGGTGATCCGCTCTACGGCAACGAGAAGGCTGCCCGACTGCATCTACATGCCGAGGAGATTACCTTCGAGCATCCCCTGACGGGTAAGAAAATAACGATAAAGAGAAAGGCTGATTTCTAAACGGAATCAGCCTTTTTCTGTCTATTTTTATTCAAGTTTTTCAAGTTAAGCCCTTCAGACGAAGAACATGATGATGACCTGGGCGATGATGACTCGGATAAACATGCCGAGCGGATAAACCGTAGCATAGCTGATGCTAGGTGTATCGCCATCCAGGGTCTCGTTGGCGTAGGTAAGCGCCATCGGATTCGCCATACTACCGCAGAGAATGCCGCAGATGCTGCCGAAATCGTACTTCTTGGTCTTCAGGATGATGAAGCCCACTATGATAACCGGAACCACCGTGATGAGGAAACCGATGCCTACCCACATCAAACCCTCGGGACGAACCACCGTCTCGAAGAACTGTCCACCAGCCGACAGACCCAGACAGCCCAGATACAGGGCAAGACCCAGCTCGCGGAGCATCAGTCCCGCACTACGCGTCATATAAGAGATGAACTGCACTCTAGGGCCCAGCGCACCTATCAGAATACCCATTACGATAGGACCACCGGCAATACCCAGACGTACGGGAGCCGTCATTCCCGGAATATTCAGCGGAATGGTTCCCACGGCGAGTCCCAGGATGATACCCAGGAAGATGGCGCCCAGGTTAGGCTCGTTGAGCGTCTTCACGGCATTGCCCAGGAACTGCTCCACATGGTCGATGCTCGTAGGGTCGCCCACCACCGTCAGGCGGTCGCCATACTGCAGACGGAGGTCGTCGGTAGCCAGCAGTCGGATATCACCACGCAGCACTCGGCTCACATTCACGCCATAGGTATTGCGCATCTGCAGGCTTCCCAGTCGCTTGCCGTTGAGTCCCGGACGGGTCATCACGATGATTCTGCTCTCCAGTTTGGCATCGATGGCGTTCCAGTCCACCTTATCATTATTCCACTCCTTATCCACCTTCTTTCCGAAGAGTATCTGCATGGCAGCTGCCTCATCCTTATTGGTAACCACGAGCACATTATCGTTGGTATGGAGCACGGTATCAGCCTCCGGAATGATGACCTGCTCGCCTCGCCATACACGGGAGATGATGAACTTGCGATGGGTCATCATCGAGATTTCGGCGATGGTACTGCCGTTGAGAGCCGGGTTTACGATGACGTACTGTCCGATGGATGTATGGTCATCCTCATCGGCACGTCGGATTTCCAGGTCCTCAGGCTTTACGAAGAGCTTGCGCAGGAACATCATCGCCAGGATGACGCCCACAACGCCCAGAGGATAGGTTACCGCACAGCCCAGGGCAGCTCCGCCGCTAGGCAATCCCAACTGCTGCAGCGCCTGCTGGGCAGCACCCAGAGCCGGAGTATTGGTGGTGGCACCGCAGAGAATTCCCACCATATCGGGCAGGCTCACGGGCAGCACCAGGCACAGGGCAAGCGAGAATACGGTGCCCACGGCGATGACTGCCAGGCTCCAGAGATTGAGCGAGATGCCTTCGTGGCGCATCGAACCGAAGAAGTTGGGACCCACATAGAGACCCAGCACATACACGAACATGGTGAGTCCGAAACTCTCGGCAAACTCCAGCATGTTCTCGTCGATGGAGAGCCCGAGATGGCCCGCCACGATGCCCACAAAGAATACGAGGCTATGCCGAGGGAGATTCCCTTGACATGAATCTTGCCCAGGGCAAGACCTAGGGTACAAATCAATGAAAGAATGACGATGCCTTGCACCGCCGAATGCACGTTGACTAAATTATCAAACCACATAATATAAGTTTCAATCTTTTCTCGAGATAATGTTCAGTTTACTAAATTCTGCTGCAAAGGTACATTAAATAAAGAACATCACAAAAGAAAAACGCCCTTTTCTTCTAAATATTTGCAACAAAAGTTGAATTTAAGGTAAAAAACCAAATCTAACTCGAAGTTTTTTGTACCTTTGCACCCGTTTAAAATAGAAATAGATGAAAGATATTTGTTGTATAGGGCACGTAACCAAAGATAAGATAGTTACCCCAAACAGAACTGTTTACATGGCTGGCGGAACATCGTTCTACTTCGCCTACGCCATCAACCAACTACCTAAGGATGTGAGCTTTTCGCTCATTACAGCAATGGATCCAACAGAAACAGAGCCTGTAGAAAAGATGCGCCAGGCGGGCATAGAAGTTACCCTCAATCCATCGCGCAATACCGTCTTCTTCGAGAATATCTACGGAGAAAACCAGAACGAGCGCAAGCAGCGTGTGCTTGCCAAGGCTGATCCATTCACCATCAGACAGCTGGAGCACGTGGAGGCGAAGGTCTATCACCTGGGAAGTCTGCTGAGCGATGATTTCTCGCCGGAGGTAGTAGAATTCCTCTCGCGCAGCGGAAGGGTTTCCATCGACGTGCAGGGCTATCTGCGCGAGGTGAGAGACGAGAAGGTGTATCCGATAGACTGGAAGGATAAGCTGGAAGTGCTGAAGCACACTTACTATCTGAAGGTGAACGAGACGGAGATGGAGACCATCACGGGGCTGAAGGAGCCACGCGAGGCTGCAAAGCTGATACATTCGTGGGGTGTTACCGAGGTAATCATCACGCTGGGCAGCGAGGGTTCGCTCGTCTATGTGGATGATACCTTCTATGAGATTCCTGCCTATCCGCCTCACGAGGTGGTGGATGCTACCGGATGCGGCGACACCTATTCTGCCGGTTATCTCTACAAGCGTCTGCAGGGTGCCACTCCTACCGAGGCTGGTAAGTTTGCGGCTGCCATGTGCACCATCAAACTGGAGCACAATGGTCCGTTCAACCGCACCATCCAGGACGTAGAACGCATCATGAAATAAATTTTAGATAATTTATCCTATTATCTTCTTATTTTTGCCTGAATTGGTGTAACTTTGCATCCTATATGGAACAGATTTCACCAATTCAGGCATTATTGCAACAACGCACCCTGCTCCAGCTGGAGTATTACACCGAGAAGGAAGCCTTCCGCAAGCTCACCGAACAGATGGGAATGCAGCGCAAGGTGAAACGAGGTGATGCCTGGTTCCCGCTCCGTGTGGGAAAAAGCTTTTATAATTCGCTGAACCAAACAGCCATTGAGGTCTTCCGTACCTCTGACCAGGATATCGAGCACAATTTTGAGTTCGGTCGCCCCGTCATGTTCTTTATGGTCAAGAAGATGGGGAAAAATGAGAACCAGGGCAGAAAAGTTCAAAGTATCAAATATTTTTCTTTTACGGGAACCGTGAGCTATGTGGATGGCGACAGAATGGTGATTACCGTGCCCGACTCTGCCCCATTGCTCGACTTGCAGCAATCTACGGAGCCTATCGGCGTGCAGCTATCCTTTGATGAAACCAGCTACAAACTGATGTTTGAAGCTCTGGACCGCGTGATGAAGGCAAAGAACAACCGCCTGGCTTATCTCCGCGATTTATTCTATTCGCATCAGAAGGCAGGCAAATTCTCCTTCGAACCGATGAAGTTCCCTTGGCTCAATCCTACCCAGGAAAGGGCTGTGAATGAGGTACTCTGGGCGAAGGATGTGGCAATCGTTCACGGACCTCCGGGAACCGGAAAGACCACGACCCTGGTGGAAGCCATCAACGAAACCCTGATGCGAGAGAGTCAGGTACTGGTGTGTGCACAGAGCAATATGGCGGTGGACTGGATTTCCGAAAAACTGGTGGATAGAGGTGTTAACGTGCTCCGTATCGGAAACCCTACCCGTGTGAACGACAAGATGCTGGGCTTCACCTACGAGCGCCGTTTTGAGAGTCATCCCGACTATCCGCAACTCTGGGCTATCCGCAAGGCAATCAGAGAATTAAGAAAAAACAAGAAGAAAGGCAGCGAGAACTATCATCAGAAGATGGATAGGCTGAAGAGTCGTGCCACCGAAATAGAAATCCGCATCAACAGCGAACTCTTTGGCGAGGCGCGTGTCATCGCCTGCACCCTGGTGGGTTCTGCCCACCGGTTGCTGGAGGGAATGAAGTTCGGCACCCTGTTTATCGACGAGGCAGCGCAGGCATTGGAAGCCGCCTGCTGGATTCCAATGAAGAGAGCCAGCCGGGTGATTCTGGCGGGCGACCATTGTCAGCTGCCGCCTACCGTGAAGAGTATTGCAGCCTTAAGAGCCGGACTTGGCAAGACCCTGATGGAGCGCATTGCCGAAAACAAGCCGGAAGTAGTAACCCTGCTGAAAATCCAATACCGCATGAACGATGAAATTATGCGATTCTCCAGCGACTGGTTCTATGGGGGCAAGGTGGAGAGTGCGCCTCAGATCAAATACCGCAGCGTATTGGATTACGACCATCCGATAACGTGGATTGATACTTCAAACGAGGAGAATCAGATAACGATAGAAGGAGAAGATGCTCCTGAGGATTCTGCTTCCGCATCATCTTCTGTATCTGCATCATCTTCTGCATCTGCATCATCTTCTGCATCTGCAGCCAATCAGAATTCTGATTTGAACTTCAAGGAGCAGTTTGTGGGCGAGAGTTTCGGGCGTATCAACAAGGCGGAAGCCGAGCTTACGCTGCTTACCCTGGCAGAATACTTCACCAAGATAGGCAAGCAGCGGGTATTGAGCGAGAGCATCGACGTAGGCATCATTTCGCCTTATCGTGCCCAGGTGCAGTATCTGAAGAAGCTCATCAAGAAGTATGAGTTCTTCAAGCCTTACCGCCGCCTCATCAGCGTAAACACGGTGGATGGTTTCCAGGGTCAGGAAAGAGACGTGATCCTCATCTCGCTGGTGCGTTCCAACGATGAAGGTCAGATCGGTTTCCTGAAAGACCTCCGCCGCATGAACGTGGCGATGACGAGAGCCCGCATGAAGCTCATCATCCTGGGCAACAAGGACACGATGACGAAGCATCCTTTCTACAAGAAACTGTGGGAGTATGTGGAGGCAATCAACAACAACGAATAAAATAACGAATAAAATAAAGACTATTTTATGCTACAACGAGACTACATACAGCGACTGATTCGCGAGTTTATGGCGGCACTCGAAAGAATGCTCGAAAAGAAAGAGGTGGAGGTGAGACATGAGAAGATTAAGGAGCTCTACAATCAATACGTGGGTCCCTACGCCTTCTACAGCATCGCCACCATCGAGGATGTGATGAAGGCGATGGCAGGAATCGACGACGAGGAGAAACGACTCTCCAAGATGGACATGCTTGCCGAACTCTACTACCACGAGGCGGATACCGTGGGACAGCCCGCAAGAGATGAACTGCTGAACAAGGCGTTCATGCTCTTCGATTATGTGGAAGCCCACGGAGATACGTTCTCCATTGAGCGCCGCAACAAAATGGCACAAATCAAACAGAAGATAGGAGATGCGCTCTACTAATGATATGACGGTAGGTTCGCCCATGCGAGCCATCATCAAATTTGCGATTCCACTTATCTTGGGTTACATCCTTCAGCAGATGTATCTCATCATCGATGCTGCCATCGTGGGAAGATGGATTGGCGTAGGAGCTCTTGCGGCTGTTGGCGCATCCAGCTCCATTATGTTTCTCATCATGGGCTTCTGCAACGGCTCCTGTGCCGGTTTTGCCATCCCTATCGCCCAGGCTTTCGGTGCCAGGGATTACGCCAAGATGCGGGCTTACGTGAGCAACAGCATCCGTATCGCCGTGGTGTTTGCTGTGGTCATCACCTTTCTTTCCTGCATCTTCTGCGGAAAGATTCTGCATCTGGTGAATACGCCGAAGGAGGTGTTCGATGACGCCTACATCTTCCTGATGCTGCAGTTTGCGGCGATTCCTTTCACCATCGGCTACAATCTGCTCTCCGGTCAGATCCGTGCCATGGGCAACTCGAAGCAGCCTTTCTATTTCCTCATTACCGCCTCGGTCATCAACATCATTCTCGATGGCATTCTGATTCTCGGCATGGGACTGGGCGTAGAGGGAGCAGGTATTGCCACCTGGCTTTCTCAGGGAATCTCCGTGCTGCTCAGTATCTGGTTTATCAAAAAGAAAATGCAGATTCTGATTCCGAAGGGTGAGGAAAGGAAATTCGACAACAAGAAGGTAAGCATTCTGCTGAACAACGGCGTTCCGATGGGTCTGCAGTTCTCGATTACTGCCATTGGTCTCATCATGCTGCAGAGTGCCAACAACGCTCTGGGAACGGTTTATGTGGCTGCATTTACTGCCTCTATGCGCATCAAATATCTCTTTACCTGCGTTTTCGAGAACATCGGAGTGGCAATGGCTACCTATTGCGGTCAGAACCTGGGAGCCAGAAAGTTGGATAGAATCGGTCAGGGCGTAAGGGCTTCCATCAGGATGATGCTGGTTTATTTCGTCTTCACCTTCCTGCTCATCTATCCGTTTGCCGACGAGATGATGATGCTCTTCGTGGATAAGGGCGAGGCTGAGGTGGTAACTTATGCAGCACAGTTTATGCGCATAGCCAACTATTTCTATCCTTGTCTAGGCTTGCTCACCATCCTGCGCTACAGCATTCAGGGATTGGGTTACAGCAACCTCTCGATGCTGAGTGGCGTAATGGAAATGATAGCGAGATGCGGCGTGAGTCTCTGGCTGGTACCTGCCTGGCGTGGACGGGAGTCTGCTTCGGCGACCCTGTGGCGTGGGTCATGGCAGATCTCTTCCTCATTCCCGCCTTCCTGTGGCTTTATAAGCATCTGAAGAAGGAGCAAGTCCGCTAGGCGTTCCTCCGGATTTGCAATCCGGAGTCAAAAAAGGTTCGACCTACTTCTTGCGGATTTGCAATCCGCACAACCAAGCTCTCATTTATTTAAAAATTTGCATTAAAAAATATTCTGCTAAGGGTTAGGAAAATGAAAATTCGATTGTAATATAGGCAAAAGAAAAGAAATAAAGTAATGCAAATAAACAAAAAAACGATAGAACTGCTCTTCCGGCAGCATTATCTGAGGATGTACCAATTGGCCAGGGTACTTCTGAAGGATGATGCAGCCAGCAAGGATGTGGTGAGCGAAGTCTTTGCCGATGTGCTCAACGGAAAGACCCAACTGGGACTTGATAACGAGACGGCTAACGACAAGACAATAGCCAGCGAACCGCCCCTGCCTTCCGCCAACGCCGGGAGCTATCTTCTGGTGTGTGTGCGCCATAAATGCCTCAACCTGTTGAGCCGACAGAAGATGAAAGACCGGGTTCATCACCTCCTGAAAGCCGATACTTCGCCTTCGATAGCTCCCCTGGAAGCGACGATTGCCGAAATAGACAGGGAGACAGAAAAGTACGAGGCAATTCAGACTTATATGGATGCTGAACTCACGCCACAAACCCGCAAGGTACTCGATCTCCGCTTTCGGCAGAAACTGAAATATCGGGAGATTGCTACGGAATTGGGCATCAGCGAAGTGGCAGTTTATAAGCATCTGGCGCAAGGCATCAGAAAATTAAAGCAAAAGTTTAACCCTTAGCAGATTTATTATGGACAAGTTTGAAAAAATACTGGATATCATCGACCATCAGGAGAAGTATTCTGATGAGGAGATTCGTGAAATATTGCAGGATGAGGAATGCCGAAAACTCTATCAGACGATGGTGGAAGTGGATTCTGCACTTGAAAGCCCCTCTCCTATTATTAATGTAGATGAGGAATGGGAGAAATTCAGCCAGGAGCATCAACTTCAGGAAAAAGCAACTCATCCTATAACTTCCTGGCGTAAACTGGCAGCATCCATCGCCGGCTTTGTCTTGATTTCGGGTATTGCCTTTGCCGCAATCCATACTTACATCAAGCGCTGCCAGGAACCAACCCAGGTAACGGCTGATACTCATCCGGAAGCCATAAAATCAGATTCCGCAAAGCAGGTAGCAGCAAAGGATTCCCTGACTCATCCGAAACCAGAAAAGCCGGCCATTCACAAGACTTTCGAGAATGTGGCTTTCGAGAAGATGCTTTCTGAAATTGCTTCTTATTATGATTTACAAGTAAAGTTTGAGAATAACGAGGACAAGACCCTCCGCCTCTATTACGAATGGAACAGTCATTCGAGCATCGAGAACATCGTAAAAGAACTGAACCAATTCGAGAATGTAAACATTGAATTGCAACAAAACGAGCTGATTGTAAAATAACAAATAAAAAGCAACATCATTATGAGAAGATTTTCAGCCATCATATTCCTGCTGTACACGTTCGCCCTGGCGATGAGCGCACAGCACATCCAGCGCAACTATCACGACCGCAGCATGTCGGACGTCCTCATCGACCTCGACAAGGCTTCCAAGCGCTATAAAATCAGCTTCATCTACAACGAACTGGAGGATTTCACAGTTACCCAGAACGTGAAGACAGCCAATATTCCCGATGCCATCCGCAAGGTAATCGGTTTCTATCCGATGCAGATGACCGTAGGTGACAGCCTCATCACCGTGGAGTGCATGCGCAAGAGCGAGCGCAAGCTGATAGGCAGACTGATAGACAATCACAATCTTCCTGTAGAATTCGCCAATATCCAGCTGCTCAACCCGAAGGATTCCTCCTTTCTCTGTGGAGGCGTGAGCAACGCTAACGGCGATTTCGTCATCCCCTGCCAGCAGAAACAGGCCCTCATGAAGGTTTCGTTCGTAGGCTACAAGACGATTTGTAAGCTGGTACCTATTGCCCGCATCGGAAATGTGAGGATGCAGGCGAATTCATACCTGTTGAAAGGGGTGACCGTTGAAGCCGCAAGGGTTGTAGAAAAAGTAGATAGACAAATCATCTTCCCTACAAAAGAGCAGGTGAAAACGGCTTCCAATGGTTATGATCTGTTGGACAACTTGTCTTTGCCTACCATTATCGTAAATCGAGCAGAACGCAAAGTTCAGTCATTAAAGGGCGGAGATGTGCAAATACGCATCAACGATGTCAAGGCTAGCATGCAAGATGTATTGGCTTTGCAGCCGGATGAAGTTACAAAGGTGGAATTCATCAATGTTCCAGGACTCAAATATGGAGACAGCAATCTGGATGCAGTCATCAACTACCAGGTCCGCCGACGTTATGCCGGTTATGTGGGTGGAGTTTCTACGATGCAAGGCACCAAGGCAGGTTTCAATAATAGCGACGGTTATTTCAAATACAATGTGAAGAAATCGGAATTCAGCATCAACTACAGTTTCTCCTATCGCTCGGTAGAGGAACGAAGCTATGAGAGTCTCGGTACTTATCATCTGCCCACAGGAGAAACTCTACATCGCAATTATTTAGGTTATGATTCTCCGTTCCTATACACCACCAATAATGTACAGTTGGGTTATAATCTTAGTGAGCCAGACAAATATACATTGAATGTACGGTTGAATTTCTACAATCACAACAGTCCTGTGAGAGGCATGAACCAGCTTTATCAAGAAAGCGGCAAGGCAAATCAATATCTGCAAAACAACAGAAAAATGCTGGAGCAGATTCCATCTCTGGACATTTATTATTCGCTCAACATGCCCCATGACCAGAACCTGGCTCTGAACCTGGTGGGTACTTACATCGGCACAGATTACCAGTATCGTATGAGGGAATATACGTTCAACAAATCGCCGGATGAATCTGTAAAGAACGCTCCGCTGACCGATTACAGTTATGATGCAACTGGTAGAAAGCGATCTCTTATTGGTGAAGGAACATACAGCAAGAACTGGAAACAGATGGCTTTATCGGTAGGTGGACAATATAATATCAGCCACACAGATAACATCTATGTGGGAAGCAGTAATGCTGATACGGAATTGAAGTACAGCAATCTCTATCTTTTCACCCAGCTACAGGGACAACAGAAGTGGTTCAGTTATCAGGTGGGAGTTGGCGCAACCAGGTCTTCCATCCATCAGGGGGAGAACGGATACAGCAAATGGCTGTTTCGACCACAGGTAACTTTACAGGCAAAGGCTAGCGACCGTCTGAGTTTTAAATGGAGCAGCAAAATCACGTCAGACATCCCAAGCCTTTCCGACTTGAGCGAGTTGCGCCAATATTCCAACAGCTTTGAGGCGCGTGACGGCAATAGCGGTCTGAAGCCATTTACCGGCTACAACAATACCTTGTCGGCTTCCTGGAACATTCCGCTGATGTCTGTGTACCTGGAGGGAAACTGGACGTATTACGACAAGCCTATAGCTACTTCTATCTTGCCCGAAAAGCGGGAGGATGGCTCTTATCTCTTTGTGAGCAAACCTAAGAATCAGAAGAGTCATAATTACAAGCACCTGCTGTTGACTCCTGAAGTTCACCTCATCAAGGATCATCTGGATTTGAACCTTATGTGCGAGTATCAGAATGTCAAGACAAAGGGTTTGGATTATTCCCACGAGTTCAATTACTTCAGTTATGGAGCAGAAATTCGGTACATGACGGGCAATTGGAACATTGGCTATGGTGCCTATAAGGTGGAAAAGAGTTTTTGGGGAGAAAAGACAAACGGCGGAGAGCCAACCTCCAATCTTGCCGTAACCTACAGTTATAAGAACTGGCAGTTTGGCGTTCTCGGATTATTCGTATTCTATCCTCATGGCTGCGTGTATAAGGATGAACTTTTCAACAAGTATGTGCAGCAGAAGAACAAGGTACGCCTTGCTGACCAGGGCAACATGCTTGTCTTTGCTGCCAGCTTCAACTTCAGTCATGGCCGCAAATACCATACAGGCAGCCGTAAGCTGAACAATAGCGATAGAGATAATGGTATCAGATAAAACGACGACTTGTAGTTATAAAAAATAATCTTTCTAACTGGGAAAATATTTTTTTCCAGTTAGAAAGATGAAATTCTATTATTCAGTTTTTATTCGTTATGGAAAACCTTGTAGGGGTCCATCTGCTGCATTTTTTCCTTGATTTTCTGCTCTATTCCCTCTGATGGTTCCGGAATTTCGGCACCCATTTCCTTGGCAGCAGCCTCATCCTCGGCAGCACCGGCACTATCACCCAGACTTCTGCGAACCTCGCTGCGCTCACGATACGCATCAATAGAGAAAGGATTTACATCCATCACCTTACCGTAGGTCTGTTCAGCCTCCTCCATCTTTCCCTGCGCCTTCTCTACACGAGCCTTCAGTAACAGCACATCCTCGTTGCCCGGAATATGCTCATAGAGGAAAGTTGCATCGAGTTCTGCCTCGGAAAGCTGAGCCTGATCCAACAGGATGCTGCCACGAAGCAATCGGGCGGCATAGAAATCATCACGCTTGCCTATCGCCTCAGTCAGCATCGACACGGCACGGGTTGCATCACCCAGCCTCTGCAGGCTCTGGCATAGAAGAAATACGTCTCTACATTCTCAGCATCCAGCTGCAGAGCCTTGTCGCACACATCCGTCATGGCGATATAATCCTCCATCATATACGCCACATCTGCCATGCGCAGCAATACTGCAATGTTATCAGACTGTGCCTCCGAGATTTTCTGCAACTGGGCGTAAGCCTGCTGCAAGTTGCCCATCGAGATATAAGCTGCGAAAGATAGTCGCGGCATTCCAAATCATCTGCATTCAGCTGCAGAGCTTGTTCCAGAAACTTGGCAGCAAGGTCGAATTGGTGCATTCTGAGAGCACGCACACCATCATATTTCACCATGTCGAAGTCTTTTTCCTTCGTTTCTCTCACTTCTTCAGTAGTTTTTTGCCCACCAAATAGCTTTTTCAATATGTTCATATCCAATTGATTTTTTAGGTTTTGAATTGTTTATTGTTGAAATCGTATCAAACGACAGGGCAAAAATACGAATAAAATCCCGAAAAACGCCCCTTTTTTGGAAGAAATATTTTCTTTTTTCTGATTACGAGAAGATGGTGACAAACTTAGACGCACGAATACCATCCACATAAACATCTGCTTGATAGGGAGTTAGGATTGTTTTTAATTTCAGTTAAAGGCATCAAAAATCTCAGTCTCAGTTGTCTCAGTTGTTTTTCAAGTACCCCCTCTTCTTCTTTTATTCTTATATATATTATATATTTATATATAATTGTTTAATAATCATCAAGTTACAAAAGGGATAAAGGAAAAGAAAGAGAAAAAGGGGAAAATGATACCCCCTTATTTTTTAACTGAGACACTGAGACACTGAGACTGCTTCAATTATGAATGCCACTTTTTTGTATTAACTATCTGATAATAAGCCTTCTAGAAAAAGAGGAAGCGTTCCAGTTCCAGTTGTTCCAATTATTTTTTTAGCATATCCCACCTACCCCTATTTTATATATATTTATATATATTATATATATAAATAATTAATAAGTTATATAATATAAAGAAGCAAAGAAAAAGGACAAGCAAAAGATATAAACCCACTCAAAATTAATTGGAACAATTGGAACAACCGGAACGCAGCCCCGAGAAAATCCCCTCTTCTCTAGAAGGCATTTCTCACTCCACAACCCAATCCGTGATGTTATGCGTAGCAGCATAGTTCGAGATTTCTGCATTTGCATTTAAGCATTATCCATCTTCTTGATTGGACGGATGATAAAACCATCTTTTGGCACCATATAGTCTGCATTACTATATTCAAGCTGAAAGAATATTTGGCATCCACCCTTATGCCGTTTTTGAGTTGAAGCAATTAACAAGCAAGGAAGCTGCGGTAAAGGCAACTCCTACCCCTACTACACCCGTCCATCCATAATGTTGCCAGAATAGACCTGAAACAAATGTACCGGTAGAACCTCCCAAGAAGTAAATGGTCATATAAACGGTATTGACCCGGTTGATGGCGGATGCGTCAAGAGCGACCACACTGGTCTGATTTGACAGATGGACGCTTTGCATTCCGGCATCAATCAAGAGGATGGCGATTATCATCCACAAGTAACTGTCATTTCCCCAAAATGCCAACAACCATGCAAACAGGATGACGCATCCTCCGACAATAGAGAAGAATCTTGCGCCATACTTTTGGATATATCCGCTGATGAAAACCACCGTGGATGCACCTGCCAATCCGCACAAACCGAGTGCTCCGATAATATCGTCGCTTGCAAAGAAAGGCTCTTGCTTCATTCGGAAAGCAAGGCAACTCCACAAGGCAAAGAACGAGCCATAAGCCAATGCCGCCCTCAACGACGCGATACGCAAGTACGGGTATTTGGAAAGTAGGCGCAACAAGGATTTCCACAGCCCTGCATAACTTTCTCGTGAACGGGCAGGCAACACGGGCAGCATTTTGTGAATCATCAGAAAACACCCAAGCATAAACACGCAAGCCACAAAATAGACAGAACGCCATCCCCATATATCGGCGAGAAAACCACTGAATACCCGTGACCCAAGAATGCCTATGAGCAAACAGGACTGTATAATCCCCACGTTGCGCACCTTGTGGTCCGGAGCTGAATTATACGACACCAACGGAATGAAGAACTGCGGCATGACCGAAGATGCCCCGGCAAGCAAGGATGCGCCCCACACCCAGTAGATGTTCGGGGCGAGTGCTATGGCAAGCAAGGCGCACGAAGAAACGATGTAATTGGTCAATATCAGTCTCTTTCGTGAAACCAGGTCGCCAAGCGGAATGACCAATACAAGCCCTGCCACATAGCCTATCTGGGTCAATGTCGCCACCATGCTGGCAGAAAAATCGCTTACCGCGAAATCCTTAGCCATGCTGCCCAACAGAGGCTGGTTATAATAGCAGTTGGCAACGGAAAGCCCGGTAGCGACTGCCATCAGCGCCAGCAGAGGCGCCGAAATGCCTTGGTTCTCCCTCAATTCATACTTCATCTTCTGCCTCCTTTCAATATGACACGATTTTCAATCCAATCAGGGAAGCAATAAGCGTGAACAGAAAGAAAAGACGGATGGGAGAGGCCGGCTCCTTGAAGACGAATATCCCTATCAAGACCGTGCCGACCGCCCCGATACCCGTCCAAATGGCGTATGCCGTTCCCAAAGGTAAAGTCTGAACCGCCTTGGCAAGCAGGGTCATGCTCAATACTGTGGAAGCCAAGAAGCCGCTACCCCACAGATAAAAAACAAGTCCTGACGCAGCTCTCGCTTTACCCAAGCAGAATGTAAGGCTCACCTCAAACAATCCTGCCAATAATAAGATTATCCAATTCATAACTATGATTTATTAAATTCAGGTGCAAAAGTAAGTAAATAATCTCTAATTGCTTTTTTCATTTGGTAAAAACTGATTTTACATTTGCAAAAAAACAGCCGTTCATTTCCGTTTTTATGTGCAATTTTATAATTTTGCACACCAAATACAACAATGAGTTATGGATATAAAGGAAATCATCAATCAAAGATATGCCATGCCGGATGCGTCTTTGGATAGATTGCGGCAATGCCTGAGTGAGGTTTCGTACCCCAAAGGATTCCGCGTGTTGGAAAACGGCAAGATAGAAAAGGATATCTTTTTTATCAAGAACGGCATTGTCCGCGCTTACACTTCGGTGGACGGGAAAGAAATCACCTTTTGGGTTGGCAAGGAAGGAGCGACCCTTGTTTCCATGAAAGGATACGTGAACGATGAGCCGGGATATGAGACGATGGAGCTGATGGAAGATTCTGTCTTATACGTATTGAAGAAGAAAAAGCTGAAAGAATTGTTTACGGAAGACTTGCATATTGCCAATTGGGGTCGGCGTTATGCGGAGATGGAATTGCTTGCCACCGAGGAACGGCTGATTTCCATGTTGTCCGCCATTGCTTCGGAACGGTACAAAGAGTTGTTAGAGAAAGAACCCGAGTTGTTGCAACGGTTGCCGTTGGGAAACATTGCTACCTATTTAGGCATAACACAGGCAAGTCTGAGCCGGATCAGGGCACAAATAAAGTGACGTAATTCGGCGGATATTCCATAGTTTTTTAATATTACTCAAAGCTCAAAGCCATGAGCAAAATTACAAATGTTCCCTCAGAAATGCGAAACTTGAATTAAAAATACAAGATTGGGATAAAGAAAGAACAAACTTTCCTTTTCAAAAGGAAATAATTGCCGATTTCTTTCCTTTTTAGAAGGAAACTTTCTACATTTGCAGCCGATTGCAGGAATCGATTTTGATGGAATAGGAAAAGGGGCAAGACCATGGCTCAAAGCACCATGATCTTGCCCTTTTCTATTCTGACTTTTGCCACACCCATCTCGTTCAGCGCCGTGATGATTTCCTGCAGGCTTGCCCTGCGGGAGAAGCGGAAGTGGATGAGCTTACCCATATTCGCCTGAGACTGGAAGACTACGGTCTTGTTGTACCAGGCTCCGATGTCGCTCATCGCCTCTGCCAGCGTAACCTGATCCATATCGAAATCGCCTTCCAGCCAGTCGGAGGCTGAAGGGGAAGCCTTAGACACTACTATCTTATCCGACTGGAGCGTAGCGGTCTGCCCCGGGCGCATCTCTACCTCCGTATCGGCATTGCTCACCTTCACCTTGCCCTGCATCAGGGTTACCTTTGGGGCATCCTTGCGATAGGCTTTCACATCGAATACGGTACCTAATACCTGCGTCTGCATCTCGCCCGCCTTTACCACGAAAGGCCGATGAGGATTCTTGGTTACTTCGAAATGAGCCTCGCCCTTCAGACGGACTTCCCGGACTTCTGCATCATCGAAAGATGCAGGATATTCGAGCGTAGAATTGGCATTGAGCATCACCTTGGTACCATCGCTCAGCGTTACCAATGTGGTGGTTGCTGCCGGGGTAGAAACCACGCAATAGCCATTGTTCAGGGTCTGCTCCACCTGCTTGGGAGAAGTGACCTCTGAGAAAAGCTCCATGGAGAACTCCGTAGGCTGAGAAATCTCCTGGGATGAACGGAAAATAAAAAGGAAGAGGCTTGCCGCTACTGCAACAGATGCCGTAATCCAAGTCAGGATTCGGGCTTTATCTATCTTTTCCCCAGACAATTCATCTTCTGCCTTCTGTAGATGTTCCTTCTCTGAAGAAATATGCTTCTTCTCGAAAGCTTCCCAAGCCGCCAGCGTTTCTTCCATCGAAGGCTCATCGCCCAGGGCTTCCCCGAATATCCGGGAAAGCCGGGCATCAGAAACTTTTTCAGAAGCATTCTCAGAAATACTTTCTGAAACTTTCTCAGAAGCATTCTCAGAAACATTTTCTGATACAGAATCCATTCTATAATCCAGTTCTTGATCTTGATTCTTATTCATGATTTTTCCTCCTAATTCTCTATGTTTGTATACTTCATTCGCTCGCGCAAGATGGCGAGTGCCTTGGAAATATGCTTCTTCACGGTGTTGGGACTGATACCCAGCCTGTCAGCTGCCTGCTGATAGGTGAGATGCTCGAAATAGCAGAGGCGGAGAATCGTGCAGGTGGGTTCCTTCAGTTCCCTCGCTATCTGCTCCGCCTGTTGCAGCAGGCGCTCGTGTTCCTCATACCGGGTACTCATATCATACCGGGTGGCCTCTATCAGCGCCTCCACGTTGGTCTGTTCCACCTGCTGGTGCTTGAGCCAGTTGAGGCAGGCATTTCTCACCGATGCATAGAGCCAGCTCCTCCTTGTTTCCATCTGCAAGGAGGAGAATTGGTTCCACGCCTTCTCGAAAACATCTCCCACAACGTCACGGGCCTCGTTGCCGTCTCCCAAAAGGGACACGGCATAACGCACCAATCGAGGATACATTTCCAGGAATAGCTGCTTAAAGTCGTTGTTTTTCGCTCTGTCCTGCGCCACTACCTTTATATTTATTTCTTGTTGCATTGAATGTGTATCTCACATTCATAAGAATTTTCTGATTATCTGCATATCGGGTTAACGTGCGATGCGACTGCGTGCCGTTTGCCTCGAAATAATAATATCCTGTATGCAAGAGGTCTTGCACTACAAACATCACCTTGAGGGCATCATTCTTCAGGAAGTTCTTGGAAACCCGGAACTGCATGTTGCCCGTACATTTCCTCCTTCCGCTTCCCATCTCCGCCCTCGTGCTGACATTGCCCGAAAGATTCATGAACACCGGTTGGGCAGCCTCAGATTGTTGTTCATGCTGAATGTAAACTGAGGCTGGTTTTTGCCAAACTCGGGGATATTGAGATGATCTACATTATCATGATAGTAGAAGACACTCGCCGTGAGGTTAGGATACCAGATTCCAAACGAAGGCGCCACACGGATATTGGCTCCACAATGGTAGGAATGAGGCACCGAAGCCATCGTCTGCAAAAGCACACTCGGATGATTCACCTCATCGTAAGGCTTGTACCAGGTCATGTACATATCAAGTACATAGTTGTAGTAAGCCATAAACGACAGCCACTTGTAATTGCCCGATAGGTTGAAACTGTGCTGCTTCTGAGGTTTGAGATGAGGGTCGCCCGACTTGTACTCGTACTTGCTTTCGTAGTCGATGCTGCTCTGAAGCATGACGTAGATAGGACTGTACTTGTTCAGACGATAGGAGAAGGCAAGATTCAGATTATCCTTGCTGTAACCGACGGATAGGAAGGGAATCCAATTCCTGTAGCTGGGACTCTGTTCTGCCTGCAGCACATCCTTCTCGTAATAATCGGTTTTCTGGTATTCGTATCGCAAACCGGCTCCATAATTCATGCGCCCTATGTTCAGATAATACTGCAGGAATCCGGCATAGATAGACTGGCGGATGTGGTTGAAGGCATCGGCAGAAAAGCCGCTCTGGGTGAAGTCGTTGCGGCGGTTGGTAAACATCTCTTCCGTTCCGAAGGAAAGCCTACCCTTCCACAATGGTCCCGACACCACCAGCTTGGCAGCATAGAGATTACTCCTCACCTTGCTCTCTGATTCCGCATCCAGCTTTCCGTCGTTTATCGCCGTCTGAGTGTTCTGGCTCACCTTATTATAGAAGTCGCCATTGAAATTGATGTTCCATTTGCCGAAATCGCCATTATAATAGGCGTTCACGCTATGCGACCAATGGGCTTGCTTTTAGAAAACAGATCTACGCCCATACTTTCCGTCAGTTTACCATCCTCCCACACATCGGTTGCTCCCCAGCTGTGGGTGTAGTTGTTGCCTATCATGTTGGTTGTTTCATAGCGCATACCCAGCGATTGCTTCTCGGAAATCTCATAGTTGAAACCCGCGTTCATAAGAATCTCTCCACCGAGGGTATTCGTGGTTCTGCGGCTGTTGAATTCCCAGTCGCTGGTGGTATGGAGCTGGGTTTCGGAATGGGCGGTGGCGTGCGAGCGATCCAATCCCGCTCCCACTTCGCCGAAGATATCGAGTCCGCCCGTGCGGTAGTTCAACTGCACATCCTCATAGCCATGAGGCGAATAACGGCCCTGCATATATTCAGAATAAAGGCTTCCGCTCAAGCCCTGTCCACGCTTGCGAACGGCACGCAGACGGATTACGGCATTGGTCTTGGAACTATACTGCGCTCCGGGAACGGTAACGATTTCAGCCTTCAGAATATCCTTGGCGCTCAATCGCTTGAGTTCGTTCAGATTCTCCAGTTTCCTGCCGTTGAGATAAATCTCGGGCGCTCCACGACCGATAATCTCCCAACTGCCCGCTTCGCCCGAAACGAAGGGCAACTGGCTGATCATATCTTCGGCAGAGCCCAGTTCGCCCAGGATGGTACCGGATACCAGGGTAGTGAAGGCTCCGTCCTTATACACTACATTGGGGCGGGTACTCTTGATGGTTACCGCCTTCAGCTGCTGGGTGTCGGGATGCAGACCGATGTGCATGGTAGGCTTGCAGGCCAGAATCTGCGACTTATAGCCCACAAACGAAACCTTCAGCATCGCATCCTTATCGGCATAAGGAAGTACGAAACTTCCATCCTCCGCCGTTACGCAACCTGCCACATAAGCCTTGCTGACGGAGGAAATCAACACCACGTTGGCAAAAGGCAGAGGCTTCTGGTGCTCATCCACTACCCTGCCCTTGATCTGTTCCACCCGGGTTGTCTTGCCCGTGTATTGCACGGCAAAATAGGTATTGTGCTCTACAAAGGAGAAAGGTTTTCCTTGCAGCACCATCTCCAGGGCTTCCTTCTGTCGCTTAGCCTGGATATTGGCAGTAACGCGATATTGGTCGGTAGCCTGATAGGCAAAGAGGATATTCTTCTCGCCCGCCTTTTCAATCTTCTTCAACACGGAAGTAAGCGTTTCGTTATGCACCAGAAAGGTCATACCTCTGCTTTGAGCAAATAGGGAAATGCTCAAGACAAGACACAGTATAAGGGAAGTCGTTCTTTTCATCATTTTTTCTTGTTTTTATGATTCTACTTTGTTCATAATACAACATCCCCCTGGAATCGGGTACGCCTATTTTAAAAATTTTGTTGCAAAAATACAAAAATAATTGGGAATTGCAGCATTTTAGGAAGAAATGATTAACTTTGCAAACGGAAAAATCAGAAGACTGTAGATAATTGCAGAAAATAAATATTGTTAAATGCAGCGGATAACGCATAAGAGAATCAGAATTTCCTGGCTGCTGCTATTGGTTTACCTGCCGATGCTGCTGGTCGTTACGTTTCACCATCATGGTGAAGCGCAGGGAACTCATGCAGATTTCTATTGTGCAGATTGCGCCCATCATGTTCATCACGACGGCCATCTGATAGCCCTGCAGAATACCATGCACGACTGTGTGCTCTGCCAATTGCAAAGCACACCTTATCTGGCTCCATCCCTCGTGGTATGGGTTGCCATCACCGTGCTCCATCTCTCCCCTCGCCGTGCCTTCTGCTCTCCTTGCCTGTGCAGGGCGAAGGGGGTAAAATCTACCCGTGCTCCACCTTATTATCAGTTTTTTATAAATAATTGAAAATTAACATAATAAGGTAATTAATAACATAATGAGAACAATATTGAAATCAATATTGCTGATGAGCCTATGCTCGTCGGCAACAGCCCCTGCTATGGCTATAAACGGAGCAGATAATAACAAGGAAAAGTCAAGCATTCATGGTATGGAAACCAGCGATTCCATCAAGCACCAGCCTCTGACGGAATCGAGCGTGAAACTGAACGAAGTGGTGGTTACGGGATTGACTGGCAGCCAGAAGCTCAAGCAGTTGCCTGCACCCATCTCTTTCGTTTCTGCCCGCCAACTCGAAATGCAGCCTTCTACCAACATCATCGACGCCATCGCTCATCAGCCAGGCGTTTCGCAGATTACCACGGGAAGCGGAATCTCCAAACCCGTGATTCGTGGATTGGGATTTAACCGTGTGGTCGTAGTGAATGATGGAGTAAGACAGGAAGGACAGCAATGGGGCGATGAACACGGAATAGAAATCGACCCGGCTTCGGTTCATTCCGTAGAGATCCTGAAAGGTCCGGCAAGTCTTATGTATGGCTCGGATGCGATGGCTGGCGTCCTTATCTTCCATTCCGCTCCTACCCTTGCTAAGGGCGACATGAGAGCGAAATTCTCTACAGGTTATCAAACCAATAACGGACTTTTTGATTATTCGCTCAACTTTGCCGGCAATCAGGGCGGATTTGTCTGAAATACCCGATATAGTGGAAAAATGGCGCATGCCTACAAGAACAAATACGATGGTTACGTCTTCGGTTCTTCACTCAGAGAACAGGCCCTTTCACAGCTCCTCGGCTGGAATTATCGCCAGGGACATTCGCATCTCACACTCGATTATTATCATCTCACTCCGGGCATCGTAGAGGGAGAAAGAGATGAGAAAACGGGCGAGCTGGAAATTCCGGATGGCTACGATACCAAGACTTATGGCAAACCGATGCCTTATCAGCAGATTCACCATTACAAGGCGGTGCTCGACAATTCCTGGTTCCTGGGCGACGGCAATCTGAAACTCCTCTTGGGTTATCAGCAGAACCGCCGTCAGGAGTTTGAGGAGGAAGAGAATCCGAAGGAATGCGGACTCGACTTCATGCTCCATACCGTGAATTACGACCTGCATTATCTCTCGCCGGAAATGAATGGCTGGAAATTCTCAACAGGTGTCAACGGCATGTGGCAGCAATCAATTAACAAGGGAGCAGAGTTCCTGATTCCAGCCTATCATCTCTTCGATTACGGCGTGTTTGCCACGGTGAGCAAGAAAATAGGCAAGTTGAATCTGAGCGGCGGAATCAGATACGATCATCGCCACCTGCACAGCGAAGCGGATTCTTTCCGTTTTCAAGCCTTTAAGCGCAGCTTTGAGGGAGTAACCGGAAGCATTGGCTTGGCTTACGAAATCCTGCCCGATTTCAATATTAAGCTGAACCTGGCAAGAGGATTCCGTGCGCCTAACATCAGCGAATTATCATCGAATGGTGTGCACGAGGGAACCCAGCGATACGAATTGGGAAATTCCGGTCTGAAGCCTGAGAACAGCTGGCAATTCGACCTTGGTTTGGATTATTCTTCACCTATTATTTCGGCAGAACTCTCGCTGTTTGCCAATCGCATTAACCATTACATCTATAGCGAGAAGTTGGCTGAT
The DNA here is from genome assembly GCF_003468525.1 of Prevotella sp. AM34-19LB. Classification (NCBI taxonomy): domain Bacteria; kingdom Pseudomonadati; phylum Bacteroidota; class Bacteroidia; order Bacteroidales; family Prevotellaceae; genus Prevotella; species Prevotella sp. AM34-19LB. The sequence continues at coordinate 45,402 of NZ_QSIG01000001.1, forward strand.
GAGAACAATCAGCCTATCCTCATCGACGACACGCCCGCCTATCAGTTTACTTCGGGCGACGCCCGCATTCTGGGTGGTGAGGCGAGCATCGACATCCATCCTGTAGAGCGTCTGCACTTCCGCAACACTTTCTCGTATGTCAACTCCGTGCAGTTGCATCAGCCATCCGAATCTAAGTATCTGCCATTCACCCCAGCTCCCCGTTGGATTTCGGATGTAAGATATGAGTTTGTCTGCAACGGCAGGACTTTCGACCATCTCTTCGTCAAGCTGCAGATGGATTGCAATCTTCGCCAGAGCCATTATTTCGCAGCCAACGATACGGAGACCGCCACGCCATCCTACACCTTATTAAATATGTATGCCGGTACCGACGTGAAGCTTTACGGCAAGCGCCTTCTCTCGCTCTATCTTTCGGGCGAGAATATTACCAACCGTGCTTACCAGAACCACCTGAGCCGTCTGAAGTATCTGGCGGAAAACACGGTTACGGGCAGAAGAGGTGTTTACAACATGGGGCGCAACTTCTGTATCAAAGTAGTGGTTCCGATAGAACTGTAATTCGCCTTTTTAGAATAAGCAATTCCTCATCAGGAATCAGAATTTGGAATAAATAAATGCCGATAGGGTGCCAAAAACTACAGAAAAAGTAACTTTTGGCGCCACTATCGGCATTTTTTCGTCTCTTTTTTATTGTTTCTCAGTATTTTATCCTATCTTTGCAACAAAAAGTCCCTTGAAAAAGTGGCAGAATAGAACAAAAAGTCCCTTGAAAAACGTGCACGAATTCAAGAAAAGTCCCTTGGAAAACGTGCACAGCATCAAGAGTAATACATCATAAATCATTAGAAAACAGATGTTTAAACGGAAAATCGAGAAATATCTCAAAGAATGGAAGAGTGATGAGCACAAAATGCCTCTCATCATTAAAGGATGTCGCCAATGCGGAAAGACATTCTCGGTACTCGATTTTGCCCATAAGAATTATGAGCATGTTGTGTATATTGACTTTTTCCAGCACCCAGAATACAAGTCGGTATTTGATGGTGGCCTGGACATCGATCTTCTCTGTATGACACTTTCTACCTTAATACCCGATGCCAATTTCGTATCGGGCAAGACCTGCATCATCTTTGACGAGATACAGGAATGCCCACGTGCTCGCACTGCCTTGAAATTCTTCAAGACTGATGGCAGATACGATGTCATCGGTACGGGTTCCCTGCTGGGAGTCAGCGGTTACCACACCAATGCTTCGTCAGAGGCTCCAATTCCTGTTGGTTACGAGACTATCATAGACATGTATCCAATGGATTTTGAGGAATGGCTCTGGGCAAATGGCATTAAGAAAATGACCATCGACTACCTGCATCGCTGCCTGGAAGAAAAGACTCCGGTACAAGAAGCCATCCACGAAAGAATGCGCCAACTGCTGCTGCAATATTGCATTATTGGCGGAATGCCAAGAGCCGTGAGCGTATTTATGGAAACTCATAATATGCAAAACGTGCTACGGATGCAGCAAGCCATCATCGAAGAATACAAAGTAGATATGCTGAAATATGCTCCACAAGCAGACAAGTCGAGAATCAGAGAATGCTTCGAGTCAATTCCACGTCAACTGAGTAAGGAAAACAAGAAATTCGCATACGCCACAGTACGATCCAACGGAAGAGGACGTGACTATCAGGGCAGTTTGCAATGGATAGAAGATGCTGGCATTATCCGCCGTTGCTACAACCTGTCAGCGCCCGAACTCCCACTTGATGGCAACTCCATTCCCGACCAGTTTAAAGTTTACATGGCAGATACAGGACTTTTCATCAGTATGCTCGAACCAGGAACGGCAGCTGACATTCTGCAAGGCAATCTCTATGGATACAAGGGAGCCATCTTTGAAAATCTGGTAGCCGACATTTTTGGCAAGATGAATCGCAAGCTCTATTATTTCCGCAAGGACTCGGGTTTGGAAATCGACTTTGTTACAAGATACGAAGGCAAATGCACGCTGGTAGAAGTAAAGGCGAGCAACGGAAACATTAAAAGTGCCAAGACCATCCTTTCGAACCCCGAAAAGTATCACGTATCTCAAGCCATCAAACTGGGAGATGTAAATGTGGGAACAGCCCCACAAACTTTCATTCTTCCCCTCTACATGGCTTTTCTGCTGGAAGACAAAAGATAGAAACAGGACATCAAGGAAAATATCATCGTAAAAAAAACGAACCATGATTAAGAAACAAGGAACAATATTGATTGTTGATGACAACCGCAACATTCTTACCACGGTGAGGATGCTGCTGGAACCCATATTCGATGGCATCATCACCATCGCCAATCCTAACTCCATCCCAGCCAAGCTGAGAGAGGAGCATCCCGACGTGGTGCTGCTCGACATGAACTTCTCCAGCGGAATCAATTCGGGAAACGAGGGACTGTACTGGCTCAGGGAAATCAAGAGCCTCAGCCCGAAAACAGAGGTGGTGCTCTTTACCGCCTATGCCGACATCCAACTTGCCGTAACAGGCATCAAGGAAGGTGCCGCCGACTTCATCGTGAAGCCTTTTGAAAACGAGAAGATGATCCGTACGCTGATGGAGGCTAGGGATAAGAACAAGGCTGTGGATAACGCTATTGGCAAAAAAGGTGGAAAACTTTGTGGAAAAAATGCACAAAGTGCTATGTATTGGGGAGATAGCGAAGTTATGAACAATTTGAGAAGCATTGTGGAAAAAGTTGCCGCAACCGATGCTAACATCCTGATTACAGGCGAAAACGGAACAGGTAAAGAGGTATTAGCCAACGAAATACACCGTTTATCCACAAGGTGTGGGAAAAAGATGCTGCCTGTGGATATGGGAGCCATTACGGAAACCCTTTTCGAAAGCGAACTCTTCGGTCATGTAAAGGGTGCTTTTACTGATGCCAAGGTGGATAAGCCGGGCAAGTTTGAGCTTGCCGACGGCAGTACCATCTTCCTGGATGAGATAGGAAACTTATCCTACGGTCTTCAGGCAAAACTCCTTACCGCCCTGCAACGCAGAAGCATCGTAAGAGTGGGCGGAAGTACACAGATTCCCATCAACGTGCGACTGGTTTGCGCCACCAACCGCAATCTGCAGCAGATGGTAAACGATGGCGAATTCAGAGAAGATCTGCTCTACCGCATCAACACCATCCATCTGGAATTGCCTGCCCTGAGACAGAGAAAATCAGACATCGTTCCATTGGCAGAAAGATTCCTCCGTCAATATGGCGATTTATATAATAAGGAGAATCTCCGTCTTTCGGAAGAAGCAGAGAAAAAACTTACCAGTTTGCCATGGTACGGAAACATCCGTGAACTTCAGCACGCCATCGAGAAAGCCGTGATTCTATCTGATGGCGGAATGATTTCTGCCGAAGATATTGACGGCGGAAACCAGCAGAAAAGAGAGAAGCCCCTGGAAGAGGTTCAGACGCTCGACGAGATGGAGAGCCGAATGATAGAGAAAACCATCAGGGAATGTGAGGGAAACCTGTCGGTGGTAGCCGCAAGACTGGGCATTTCCCGCCAGACGCTTTATAATAAGATTAAGCGATATGGATTATAAACTAATTATAATTATCGTGCTTTTGCTCGTTGCTGTAGTGGGTTACATTCGCCTCTACCGCCACTATCGCCGGAACATCAAAAAGGTAACCTTCCTTTTTGATGCGATAGATAATGGGGATTTCTCTTTCAATTTTCCTACGGAGAAGGGGTTTAAGGAGGATAAGATTCTGCACAAATCCCTCAACCGAATCAAGCTCTTCCTGCAACATACGAGAGAGGAGCAGATGAATCGGGAGAAATATTACGAGCAGATTCTGAATGCGGTGGATACGGGCATCCTGGTGGTAGATAGCCACGACAACATCCTGCAGCACAACCAGGCTGCCCTCCGATTGCTCGATACGGATGTGCTTACCCACATGAACCAGGTAAAAGGGAAACTGAAGGATGAACACTTGGCAAAGCATGAGACGCAAGCCATGCTGAAAGACAAGCACGTGCGCATCATCGCCCTGAGCGACGTGAGCCACGAGCTGAGCAATCAGGAAGTGGATTCATGGATCAAGCTGATTCGTGTGCTGACCCATGAAATCATGAATACCATCACGCCGGTTACTTCGTTGAGCGAAACTCTGCTTACCCGAGTTACAGAGGATAAAGACTTGAAGCAAGGCTTGGAAACCATCCACAAAACAGGAACCGAGCTGTTGGCTTTCGTCAATAACTATCGCCGTTTTACCCATGTTCCCCAGCCTCAGCCTGCTCTTTTCTATGTAGAACCATTCCTGGAAAGAATGGCGATGCTCTGCAACCACGAAGTAGAGATAGAAGTTTCTCCCAAGGATTTGCTGGTTTACGCCGACGAGAGCCTCCTCTCTCACGTGGTAACGAATCTTCTGAAGAATGCCGTAGAAGCTTTCAACGGGCAGGAAAAGTTATCTGCAGAAAGAAACAAGCAAGATGGAAATGTGCAGGGTAGGAACAAGCAGGAATGTCGCTCCGCGGATTTGCAATCCGCGGCAAGCAAGAAGGCATTTATCCGTCTCCAAGCCTACGCTAACGCCCAGGAATCCATCATCATCGACGTGAGCAACAACGCCGGTCTCATCCCCGAAGATGTAGCCTCTCATATTTTCATCCCGTTCTTCACCACGAAGTCGGAAGGAAGCGGAATCGGGCTCTCCCTCTCCCGCCAGATCATGCGAGTAAGCGGCGGCAGCCTCTCGCTCCATCAGGACAAGGCACAGGGAATCACCACCTTCCGCATCATCATCCCATAACAGAAACACTAAAGCTGATTGCCCTCCGCCTCCACAATCTGTCCATCAAACAGGCGGATGGTGCGATGGGCTATCTTGGCATCATGCTCATTATGCGTTACCATGACGATGGTGGTGCCCTCGTGGTTCAGCTCAGTAAGCAGATGCATCACCTCGGCACCATTCTTGGAATCGAGGTTACCCGTAGGCTCATCGGCAAGGATAAGTTTCGGACCGAAGACCACGGCACGGGCGATGGCAACCCTCTGCTGCTGACCACCTGACAGTTGGTGAGGGAAATGCTTGGCACGATGGCTGATGGCCATTCGCTTCATAATCGCCTGCACCTTAGCCTTGCGCTCCGCCTTCGGAATGTTGAGGTAGGTAAGAGGAAGCTCGATGTTCTCCTCTACATTCAATTCATCTATCAGATTGAAGCTCTGGAACACAAAACCGATTTCTCCCTTTCTCACATCCGTACGCTCTTTTTCCTTCAGGTTTGCCACCTCGTGATTACCCAGGAAATATTTTCCAGAAGTTGGGTTATCCAATAATCCAAGGATATTGAGTAAAGTGGATTTGCCACAACCGGATGGTCCCATAATGGCGACAAACTCGCCGTCTTCTACTGTGAAAGATACGTTATTTAAAGCAATCGTCTCCACATCTTCTGTGCGGAATGACTTGCAAAGATTCTCTATTTTAAGCATTTTCTTATCTTTTTACTTTTTTACTTTTAATTTTATTCATCCTTAAGATACTTCACCGGATTACTATTCGCCACCTTGTAGCAGTTGATGACGACGGAAAGCCCGATGATGACGAGCAAGATGATGGTAACGCCGATAAACAGCAAAGGCGTCATCGTAATCTTCTCGCTAAACGACATCAGCCATTGTCGGGCTATCAGCCAAGCCCCCAAGTCGCCCACGATGATGCAAGGCAAGGCAATCTTCATAATGTCCTTCAGGAAGATGCGAAGAATATCCTTCACCTTCGCTCCGTTCACCTTCCTTATCGCAATCTCCTTGCGGCGGCGGTTCACCTCATCGCTCGTATAACCCACCAATCCGAAGAGGGCGATAATCATCGTCACGATGCCTGCTACAAGGATGCCATTGCGGAAATTGAGCTGTGAGGCATACTGGTTAGCCAATTCAGAGGCATAACTCTTCACGATGACCTTATTGTTAGGATACATCGACTGCACCTTCTGCTGCAACTCCGCCAACGATTCGTCCTGCATATCCTTATACTTTACAAGCATGTAATAAGCCGTCTTGGCTGCATAGAAATACAGTACAGGAAACTCCTTCATATCGTCGCCATCGGCCGACATGTCACCCCAGCGGATATTCTTGCACACGCCACAAACCGTCAGCTTGAGTGGATTTACACCGTCATCATGTCCCGAACAAGTAATCTGCTTGCCTACAACGCCATCCTTCCAATGCCAGATATTGATGAGTTTTTCAGCACCCCGTTCGTCAATAATCACCTGACGGCAACTGTCATTGCACTCCGTAAAGAACGAGCCCTGTACTATCGGGATGTTCATCATCTTGAAGAAATTGTCGTCCACACCTTCCATATCTATGATGTTGAAGGTATTAGTATCATCACCAGGCTTTTGTACCATGTTTCCGCTTCTGCCGTATCCATAGAGCGGAATATGATAAGTGGAACAGCACTCCTTGACATTCGGCATTCGCTTGATTTCGGCAAGACACTGGTTGCGCTGGTCGCGATTGATGCCATCTACCGAGACGATGGCAACATTATCATAATCGTAACCAGGATTGGTGCCAAGCATCAGCTGATACTGACTGTTGATGATGTAGAGCAGACTGAACAGCAGTCCAGAGATAGCAAACTGTATGCCCAGCAACGTCAGTTCCAGCGGTTGCGATTCTCGTTATAACCACGGAAGGCACTTGCCACCGGAATCTTGTTGTATAGCCAGCCCGGAACCAGACCGCCTACCAGCAACACCAGCAGGCAGATCATCACCAATATCCAACTGCCCCTGTTCAGAATCAGCGCACTAACCGGAGCAGAAAGGAAATTCTCGATAGTTCCCTTGCAAAGGAATACGAGTATGGCAGCCAAAATCACCGCCAAGCCTACATGCACCAATGCCTCAGAGAAGATGATGGCATGAATATTCTTGGGTTCGGCTCCATAGCACTTGCGAACTGCCATCTCACGCGAGCGGCTTACCAGATTGCCCACTATGATAAGCAGATAGTTCATTACCGACGTGAAGAGCAGCACGAAGGCCACGATGCTCAATATCCAGCTCATCATCTTGATATATGGGTCATGGGTATAGACATCGCTCAACACCGTGAAATCAAAGGTAAGGTCTGTTCCCATCTTCTTCAGTTCCTTCAATGGGAAATGGTCTTGGCGCATCTTGTCGACGTAAGGCTTGAGTTCGTCGACACGATGTCCCCTTGCCAACCGAATGTAGGAAATATAGCTATCATTTCCTATCCAATTGTTTCTGCCATCGTAAGAATATACGTATGGAACACTGGACATAGACAGAATCATCTGCGTGCCATGCAAGGACGCCCCCCAAGGAAAAGCCTCGAAAACGCCATTAATGGTAAAAGTAGTACCAGGATAATCGGGAAGCGTGAAATGCTTGCCCACCACATTGCCGCCTATAGTGGCTGCCGTCTTCGAGTCGATGATGCAAGACAAGGGCTGTGATAATATCTGGCGAGCCTTGCCTACCAACATCTTCTGCGGAAAGACATCGAAGAAACAACTGTCTGCCATCAAGATATTGGCAGACACAACGTGCTGGTCGTCCAACTTGCATTGGGCGTCGTTATAGAACCAGTGGGTACTAGTGGCCATTTCCACCATCGGTGCGTATTGCTTCACACCTTGGGCGATGGCTCCTGAAGTCTGGTTGAACGTCATGGTCTTACCCTGATTGCTGCTCACTTCAAATATCTGATACGTCCTCTCCCATCCAGGGAAATACGTATCGTAAGTCTGCTCGAAATAAATCTCGGCAATAATTACCGAACTGATTGCCAGTCCGAGCGCCAGACACAAGATCTTCACGAAATTGTGCTGGCCTCTTCGGGGCAGATTCTTGAATGCGTTAATAATATGATTCATATCAAATATCCTGTTTCAAGGGCGTTAGCCCAATTTATCACTAATCACTACTAATTAAAAACTAATACATCATTATCCTTATAGGCCTCATAGCCGCTAACGATAACCTGCTCGCCCGGCTCCAAGCCTTCAATCACCTCATAATATTGAGGATTCTGGCGACCGATGGTAATCTTTCGGCGATAAGCCTTCTTGCCACTCTTGTCTAAAACAAAAATCCATTGACCGCCCGTTACACTATAAAACGTGCCTTTAGGGATGATTATTGCCTGCTTAGACTGGCCGAGCTGCAAATCTACATAATAGGTCTGACCGGTTCGGATATTGCCAGGGCGAACACCTTTGAAGATGAAGTCGATGCGAAACCTGCCGTCTCTTACCTCGGGATAAACCTTGCGGACCTGCAGGAGATAATGCTTGCCATTCTGGTCGAAGGTAGCAGTAAGTCCGGGTTTTACCCGGTCGATGTAATGCTCATCCACCTGCGCCTGCACCTTGAAATCGCTGAGATCGTTGATGACTCCTATCTTCTGTCCAGCCTGGATGCTCTGTCCCAGTTCCACATCGAGCAAGCCGATTTCACCCGATATGGTGCTGCGGATGTTCAGCTTCTCCTTGCGCTGGCGAACCAGCTGCACATTCTTCTGCATGGCTTCCAGATTATCGCCCATCTGATCCATCTGCGAACGGCGGAGCTGTGCATCCTTCTTCAATCGCTTGCTGATGAGCGCATGCTTCTTGACGGCAAGGTCGTAATCTTCCTTAGCCTTCAGATACTCCTCGCGCGAATTGAGTTCTTCCTTGTGCAACGCCTCCTGATGCTGATAGGAGCGGCGCTTGGTAATGACATCCTGCGAAAGCGACAGTTCCTCGTTGCTATTGTTCAGGCGGTCCTGCTCCATCGAAATCTGGGTGTTGCGAAGCATGTCCTGCTTTTCGGCAAGTTCGCTTTCGGCATTCAGAATCTCCAGGTCGAGATTCGAATTGCTCAGTTTCACGATCACATCGCCCTTGTTTACGTGGGCACCTTCATCCACCACTTTCTCCAGAACGATACCGCCTTCCTCGGAACTGATCTGTACCACGGAGATAGGAACCACCTGTCCATCCACCGAAACATAATCGTTGAACTGCGCCTTCTCTACGGTTCCGATGCTCAATCCCTTCCTATCCACCTTCAGGGTGGAAGAGAAATTGCTCAATCCCAACCAAATGAGGACTGCGATCAAAACCGCTCCTCCGCCAATCCATGCCCAATACTTGCGAGGCACGAGATATTTTTTCTTTTCTATTTTTATATCCATAATTTATCTTATTAAATTTTCTCCCTGATAATAAGCAACCAATCTCTGTTTGATGATGAGCAGCATCTGCATCTGGAGTTCCTTGATTCTGCTTTCCAGAAGCGTCTGGGCTGCGGTATGAAGATCGAAGGTGGAAAGCATTCCTTCTTCAAACTTCCGGCTCGACATGTGATAGGCGAGCGAATCAGAGGCCACCTTCTTCTGCATCTGATGCAACTCCTTGGCGTAACCCTCTGCATCCATCACCGCCTGGGCTATCTGGTCGTGAAGCTTGCGCCTGGTTTCCTCCAGGTTCACCTGTGCCAGTTGCCAGTCGTTGCGTGCCTTCTTCACGCTGTGCCATCGGTCGCTATTATAAATAGGTATAGAAAGGGTCAACGCGAGGTATTCGCCCTGGTTGTTGTGAAACTGCGAGGCAAACCCATCGTATTGTCCTTTCTGAGAGAGATTCTTGTAATAGTTGGTAGAAATGCCGCCACCGAGAGAGAGTGATGGCAGCAATCTGCCTTTTGCTATCTTGTAATCATACCGTGCCCGCTCCACTTCGTATTCTGCCGACTTCAAATCGGGAGAAATATGCAGGAAGCCCTGGTAAATGGTTTCGTAGTTTACTCCAGATTCAGAAACCTCTTTTTTATCAGACGTTAACTTCAAATTCTGCTCCTCATTAATCAGAATTTTCAGCTCTTCATCCACCGGAAAATTCATCGCGGATTTCAAGGCGAGCAGACTCTGTTTTGCCACATTCTCCTGATGCGTAAGATTGTATTCATCTTCCGCCACCTGCGATTCCATCTGTACCACATCCGGGCGCCCTTTCTCGCCCAGTTCATACAGTCGCTTCATCTTAGCCAGCATCCGCTTGCTTTCGTTCAGTTTCTCGCTTGCTATCTGAATGCTTGCCTCAGCATAGGCAGCATCCACATATTTCTGCATCACGTCGATGGCTCTATCGTCCTGAATCTTCTGCATCGCCGTGGCTGAATAATCCCGGCTCAGCTTAGCCTGCTTCAAGGCGTTGATGGTGGCGAAACCATCGAAGACATTCAGTTCGGCATAAAGCTGATAATAGTTGTTGAATGTCGTTACATTATTATAAGTATTGGTTTCCGGGTCGATGTTTCGTCCCCAGGCATACTGTCCTTGCACGCCGCCCGTAACGGTAGGCAGGAATCCTGCCACAGCATGCTGGTAATCCTGCTTGCGTTGGCGGGCGTTTACCACCTCCCGCTTCACCTCCGTAGCGTGCTCCACGGCGTATTTCATGCAGTCGTCAAGGCTCCAGCTCTGTGCCGAGGCACCAGCCACCCAGACCAACCATCCTATCAATATTCCTATTCTTTTCATAATCTTCTTCATTTTGGCATGATAAGGACAAGAGCCGTGCCAAAACAACATTTCTCCTGATAATCAAGCCATTAAATAAAAGCCCTCATTAAACAAACTGTCCAACAATTAGACACCACCGTCTAATTGTTGGACAGTAAACCGCAGCTTAAAGCTGATCATTCGAAACCAAAGATCAAAGCTGATCATTCATCGCATCCACCACTTGTCCATCAAACAGATTGATGATGCGACTGGCGTAGGTAGCATCGTGCTTGGAGTGCGTAACCATCACGATGGTGGTTCCCTCCTCGTTCAGCTCGCTGAGCAACTGCATCACCTCCATACCATTCTTGGAATCGAGGTTACCCGTAGGCTCATCGGCAAGGATGATGCTAGGCTTGCCCACCACGGCACGGGCGATGGCAACCCTCTGCTGCTGACCGCCCGAAAGCTGATGAGGATAATGCTTGGCACGATGGCTCAGCTTCACCTTTCTCAATATCTCGAGCACACGCTCCTTGCGCTCCGCCTTTCCCACTCCGAGGTATTTCAGCTGTAAATCCACATTCTCCTCAACGGTAAGTTCGTCGATAAGGTTGAAGTTCTGGAACACGAAGCCGATGCGACCCTTGCGATAGGCGGTGCGCTCACGCTCCTTCAGATGGCCCACTTCCTCATTATTCAACCAATACTTGCCCTCCGTAGGACTATCCAGTAAGCCCAGGATGTTCAGCAAGGTTGACTTGCCGCATCCCGAAGGACCCATGATGGCGATAAACTCACCATCTTCTACTTCTATGTTCACACCGTTCAGGGCGATGGTTTCCACCTCTTCCGTGCGGAATATTCTAGTTAAATTCTCTGTTCGTATCATCGTTAGAAATCTTTTTAAAGTTTATGACTCATTATTCAGCCTTGATGCTGTCTATCGGATTCGACATCGCCGTACGCAGGGTGCAGCCGATAACCGAAACAAAGGCTATCAATAAGGTAAAGACGGCGCCAGCCAGCAACACCCACCAAGGGAAGGAAATGCGATGGACGAAATCCATAAGATAAGTCTGCATCAGCTTCACGCAGATAGGGATGGCGATGACCACAGCCACCAGCGAACTGACGAGGAATCTCTTAGCCAGTTGCCAAGCCGCATCCCCAATCGAAGCCCCCATCACCTTGCGCAGGGCAATCTGGCGCTTCTGCTGGTTGCCGTAATAAACCGACATTCCGAAGAGCCCCAAGGCAGAAATCAGGATAGAGATGCTCATGAAGGTGATGATGAGCACCATCATATTATGCTTGTCCTTGAGGTTATTCTTCAAAGTATCATCCATATACTCCACCTGCATTTCCGCAGGAACGCCCATCAGTTCCTTAGCCACCTGCTTGCAGGTATTCCGGATCGCCTGCAGCGCCTGGGCATGATCGCCACGGGTTTTCACCAGAACTGTCCATCCACGCTGCTGCGGGGTAATGACTCCAATGGCATTATGCTCCGTTTTTTCATTCTCGCTCAGCGCATCTCCACTATGGTAATCGGCAATCACGCCACACACCTCGTATTCATGCTTTCCATCCTTCATTCTCATTCCGAACCAAGGCTTGTGGACAGAAACGCCATAGGCACGCTTCGCATCTTCCGTTACCCAAATCTTTCCATAGGCTGGCTCGCAATACTGCTCAATCACCCTGACTCCCAGCATCTTCATCGCCGTGGAATCTACCATGAATATACGGAGCATTCCTATCAGTTTTTCATTGTCATCATGCACGCCATTTCCCCAGCTTCTGATAGGATTGGCGTTGCCGTAAGTTGCCTCTTCCACCTCTGGAAGCGCTTTCAGACGGTTTTTGAGAATAGACATCTTCTCGGGCGAACCATCCAAGGAAGAAATGATGGAAACAATATCCTTCGTCTGATAACCCAACGGCAAATCGGCAAGATGCTTCATCTGGAGCATCATCGTTATCGCCATCACTACCAGCGTGATACTGATGACGCTCTGGGCTACGATAAATATCTTGCTGAACCACATCTTGCTGCGCATGCGGATGGTTCCCTTCACCACATCTATCGGATTGAAACGGGAAACCACGATGGCAGGAAGGATTCCCGCAAAGATGGAGATGATGACGTAAGCCAACGGCAGGAACCACAGAAGGTCGAAGGAATGGAACAGGTCGATTTTCGTATCCAACATAGAATTGAACAACGGGATGAATGCCCAGGAAATCAACAAGCCCAGCAGGAAGCAGACTGCCGTGAAGAGCGCCGACTCCTTGAGATAGCGCAGCATCACGCCCCCTACCGATTCGCCCAGCAGTCTTCGGGTAGCCATCTCCTTCGCACGGTTGCCAATCTGAGCCACCGTAAGATTGATGTAGTTGAACAAGGCAGAAAGCAGCAGAACCAGCGCCACGACCAGGAGGATATTCACGAGAGAACGATTTCCATGCTTGAAAATCTCGACATCATCATCCGCAAAATGAATCTGGTCCCATCTCACAAACTGGCAGCCCCACATGAAGTCGGCTCCACCTGATTCCTTTTTCCACTCCTTCCAGTAGTTTATGTATTTGCCGAGCAAGGTCTGTCTCACCTTTTCGGGGTCGGCTTCCTTTGCCAGTCGCGCCACCGTAGTACAGGAGCCAAACTGATCCATCGCCTGAGCCTCAGCTTCTATCAGTTTCATCGACACGAAAATATCGTATGGGTTAAGAAGGTCCTCACGGTCGAAATCCTCCATGATTCCCACCACCTTGAGTTGCAGCTTACCGCATTGGATGGTACGGCCGATAGGATTGGCGTTGCCGAAGGCTTTCTTGGCAAAAGATTCCGAAACCATTGCCTGATGAGCATCCGAAAGGAGATGATCTGGCGCACAACCACGGCATTTGTAACCCATAAACTGGGAAAAGTTCGGGTCGATAGCCAGATATTTTGCCTCATAATACTGTCCATCTATCATGGCTCCCTGCGGAGCATAATATTCACCAAATCTTGTCCATCCCTTGATTTCCGGGATGGAAGGAAAGAACTCCTTGGCTATGCCCCAGGTCATTCCGAGATAATCGCCGGAACCTGCAACATAGAGCTCCTTCGCCAGTTTCTGATTCGTTCCCACACGATACTCTGCAGTAGCGTAGGAAACGAGAATCAGCACAAAAGCCAGTGCCACCGAGAGGCCCAAGGCCTCTATGGTGGCATAAAGCTTGTTGCGTGATAAGAATTTCACATAACTTTTCATCATATACTCATTTATTTTTTGTTTCACTTAAATCAAACGATAAAGGAAGAATACCATCTCCCTGTTTTCGTTAGCTGCTGCAAAGTTACGGCTTCTCCCGTTTTCTGCCAAGATTTCCGGCAGCCCGGAAGGTGGATTGTATGAAATTCATACACTCTATTGTATGATTATCACACAACAGCCCCGTTTTTGTTTGTCGTTTCGGGAAAAAAGCGTACTTTTGCAAACAAAAAAATAAAAGATATGAAATACGGAACCCTTCTTGTCATCGACGATAATCCGTCGATACTCACGGCGCTGAAAATCTGTCTGAGCAATACGTTCGAACGGATTCTCACCCTTTCTCGCCCCGATACAGCCCCCACGCTGCTGCAACAGGAGCAGGTAGATCTCATCCTGCTCGACATGAACTTCTCGCTCGGCGTAAACAGCGGACAGGACGGTTTACTCTGGCTCCGCACCTTCCGCCGACTCCATGCCCACATCCCCGTGGTGCTCATCACCGCCTTTGCCGACGTGCAGCTAGCCATCAAGGGATTGAAAAGCGGAGCCGCCGACTTTGTAACCAAGCCTTGGGATAATGACGAACTCATCAGAACCCTAAAAGATGCCATCGACCGAAGCCAGGAAGTGGAGACTCTGGAGAGCATCGAGACCACTCATATCCACAAGGTGGTGGATCAATGCCACGGCAACATCTCTCGTGCCGCCGAACTGCTCGGCATCACTCGCCAAACGCTTTATGCCAAGCTCAAGCGATAATTCTTTATCACAATCATTCATGATTATCAACATCTGATATGAACACCATTTTCCACATATATATAATAGGTATCATACTCCTCGTCATAGGAGGTATCATCTATCTCTTCTTGCGTCACCAGCGCAATCTGAAGAGTCGTGCCTTCCTGATGCAAGAGGCGATTCGCAATGGCGATTACTCTTTTCGCCTTTCCACCAAGGGATTACTCTTTGGAGAACGAGCCTTGCAGCAAGCCCTCAACGACATGGAGAACGACATCGGCAGACTGGTGGCGCAGCATGAGGTGGAATCTTGGCAAAGGCTAACCCGTGTGCTCACCCATGAGATTATGAATGCCACCGCCCCCATCTCCAGCATCTGCCAAGCCTATCTGAGCAATCCCGACATCCAAGGTTCGTCCTATGAGGAAGGCATCCGAGCCATTCGAGATACCAGCAAATCGCTCACCAGTTTTGTGGATAGCTACCGCAAGCTCACCCAGCTACAAGAGCCTGTCATCGAGAACATTCCACTCAAGGATTTCGTGGAAGGCATCAAGCCGCTCTATCCTCAGATAGAATGGCACATCCATATCCCCGAAGATGCCACCTGGTCTGCCGACAAGAACATGCTGCGCCAGGTATTTATCAATCTGACCAAGAATGCCATCGAGGCTCACGCCTCAGCCATCGACATCCGATGCTTCCACAAACATCCAGAGAGCATCGAGAGTTCACAATTCTCAGGCATCTATTTCAGCAACAATGGCGACCCCATCCCAGCGAGGTGGCCAAGGAGATGTTCATCCCCTTCTTCTCCACCAAGCCATCAGGTTCGGGCATCGGCCTTTCCATCTCCCGCCAGATGCTGATGATGCAATCCATCAATCTCTCCCTTGCCGAGCACAATGTGGCAGGCTATCATGTAACATTCCGAATGGAGTAACTCACAGGCATCTACCTTTCGGCACATGTCTTTTAACAAAGAAAATAGCAGAAACTCTTGGTACATTCAAAAAATAGTATTATATTTGCAGCAATAATAATACACATTGAACTTTACAACATAAAAATTATGATGACAATCGAAGAATACAGAGCAGAGGTCTTGCAGGCATTGCTCGAAGCAAAGAACGAGGATGGAACTCCAGCAATTACACCAAAGGAAGCACAGGAGGCTCTCAATGGTTTTACCGACGATGAATTGCAGGACGGCATCTTATGGAACTCCCCGCAAGACGTGGCCGATATTATCCTTGAAGGATAAAGAAAACATCGTTTTTCTTTGCTCATTCCAATTATTATTTGTAATTTTGCAGGCGCTTAAGTAAAAGGGGGTATTTGCAAGCCCCCTCACTTACCAGGCATTTGAATAAAGAAAAAGATTTTTTACCGGTAAAAAAAGATATAAAGATAATGAAGATAGAAAACGAAATCATCAGCTCAGTCATCGCGGCGGTGAAGGAGCTTTATGGTCAGGACGTACCTGAAAAGATGGTAGCCCTGCAGAAGACCAAGAGTAATTTCGAAGGTAACCTTACCCTCGTCGTATTCCCATTCCTCAAAATGTCGAAGAAGACTCCTGAGAGAACTGCACTCGAGATTGGTGACTACCTGAAGGAGAACTGCGCTAACATCATCGCAGACTTCAATGTGGTTAAGGGTTTCCTCAACCTTTCTATCGCTCCTGCCGCTTGGGTAGGACTCTTGAACACCATCAACGCTGACCCTAAGTTCGGTGAGAAGCCTGTTACTGAGAATAGCCCGCTCGTCATGATCGAGTACTCTTCTCCTAACACCAACAAGCCTCTCCACCTCGGTCACGTGCGCAACAACCTGCTCGGTTGGTCATTGGCTCAGATTATGGAGGCCAACGGCAACAAGGTTATCAAGACAAACATCGTGAACGACCGTGGTATTCACATCTGTAAGTCTATGCTCGCTTGGCTCAAGTGGGGCAATGGCGAAACTCCTGAGACTTCCGGCAAGAAGGGCGACCACCTCATCGGCGACTACTATGTAGCCTTCGACAAGCACTATCGTGAGGAAATCGCAGAACTCAAGGCTCAGTATATGAAGGATGGCATGGACGAGGAAGCTGCCACAGAGAAAGCAAAGGCAGAGGCTCCATTGATCAAGGAGGCTCACGAAATGCTCGTGAAGTGGGAGAACAACGACCCTGAGGTTCGCGCTCTCTGGCAGAAGATGAACAGCTGGGTTTACGCTGGCTTCGACGAGACTTACAAGATGATGGGGGTAAGTTTCGACAAGATATATTATGAGTCAAACACTTACCTCGAGGGTAAGAAGAAGGTAGAGGAAGGATTGGAGAAGGGTCTCTTCTTCCGCAAGGACGATAACTCTGTATGGGCAGACCTCACCAACGAGGGCCTCGACCAGAAGCTCCTGCTCCGTTCTGACGGTACTTCTGTTTATATGACTCAGGACATCGGTACTGCCGACCTCCGTTTCAAGGACTTCCCTATCGACAAGATGATCTACGTAGTAGGTAATGAGCAGAACTACCACTTCCAGGTACTCTCTATCCTGCTCGACCGCCTCGGCTTCAAGTGGGGTAAGGACTTGGTTCACTTCTCTTACGGAATGGTAGAGTTGCCTAACGGTAAGATGAAGAGCCGCGAGGGAACCGTAGTAGATGCAGATGACCTGATGGCAGAGATGATCAAGGATGCTCGCCAGACAAGCGATGAGCTTGGCAAGTTCAAGGACATGAGCGAGGAAGAGCGCCAGGAGATTTCACGCATCGTGGGTCTCGGAGCGTTGAAGTACTTCATTCTCAAGGTAGATGCTCGCAAGAACATGCTCTTCAACCCAGAGGAGAGTATCGACTTCAACGGAAACACAGGTCCTTTCATCCAGTACACCTACGCTCGTATCCGCAGCATCATGCGCAAGGCAGCTGCCGAGGGCATTGAGATTCCTGCTGAGTTGGGCGCAGATGCTCCTATCAACGAGAAGGAGATTGACCTCATCCAGAAGATGAACGACTTCGCTGCAGCCGTAGCCGATGCCGGCAACAACTACAACCCTGGTGGCATTGCCAACTACTGCTACGAGCTGACCAAGGAGTTCAACCAGTTCTATCACGACTACAGCATCCTGAATGCTGAGAGCGAGGCTGAGAAGATTACCCGCCTGGTTCTCGCAGCCAATGTTGCCAAGATTCTGAAGAATGGTATGGCTCTGCTCGGTATCGAGGTTCCTGAAAGAATGTAAAATTTTAGGTAATTAGAAGTTATCTGGAGTATAGCACTCCTGAAAAACTTCTCAAGATATAATTAACCTACAATTTAAAAATTGAATATTGACTATTGACAAATAATGAGCATCCCCAGAGCCAGACTTTGGGGCTTGCTCATTTCTTTTTTATAGCTCATTTCTTTTTTATATCGGTCAGTTTTATATAAGTCAGTTTTATATAGGTCAGTAAGACACAAAACAGAACTCTCGTATGTAGTTCAGTAAGACACAAATCATCTATCAAATAAAGAAACAAAAGAAACGCAAATGAGTAACATGCCCGTAAATCCTCCTTCATGGAGAAACGATACTGTCTTGCCTTTGCCCAATGAGGTGAAGGCGAACGCCTGGGCTGTGGATGCAGCCTGCTCCGGAAATCCCGGTCCGATGGAATACCAATGCATTGATCTTCAGACTGGTGCACAGGTTTTCCACTATGGTCCTATCCACGGCACCAACAACATCGGCGAATTCCTCGCCATCGTCCACGCCCTCGCCCTGATGGCCCAGAAAGGCATTACCGACAAAGTAATCTACAGCGATAGCGTGAATGCCCAACTCTGGGTAAACAAGAAGCAATGCAAGACAAAGCTGGAGCGTACTCCTCAAACCGAGCAGCTCTATCAGATCATCGCACGTGCCGAAAATTGGCTCCGCACCCACCCCATCACCGTACCTATCTTTAAATGGGAAACGAAGAAATGGGGCGAGATTCCTGCCGATTTCGGAAGAAAAGGATAAGGCTGACGATGCGTAAAGTGGCTTGTATCGATTATTGCCTCACTATGGCACAACATTGCCCCTTACCAGGGCAATAATCTGCCATTGCCAGGCACAAAACGATACGTCGGGAGCAGGTAAAACAACCACTTTCACTTTTACTCTTCACTCTTCACCAAATCGGCTGAAACCCCGATAAACACTGGGGTTGCGAGAGGTGAAGAGTTACGCACCACTCTTCACCACTCTTCACCCGTACAAATCCCTTAGATACAAATACTTACACCATCTTTGTGAAGAGTGAAGAGTGTTTTTGAAAGTGGCTTGTATTCTTTGAAAGTGGCTTGCATTCGGCTCAAAAATTTCGTATCGCAGCACAGGCAATCGAAAGAGAAGTCATCTGGGTCTAAAAGACGGTCGTCTATTAAGGCCAGCCGGAGGCTTAAATGATGGCAGGCGCCGATCATCAATGATGCCCCAAAAGGACTAGGGCTGTTAATTTTATCCTCCAGAACACGAAAGTACGGAAATTATTTGGAGATTTCAGGAATTAATCGTAAATTTGCACCAAATCTAAATAGATTCATAACTAGCTAACTTGTAATTATTAATAATTCAACCAGACAATGAAACAAAAACATTTATTTTGGGGAGCTGCGGTTGCATTGACCTTTCTCTTCAGCGCATCAGCTATTGCACAACCTAGACACACCAAGAAAAAGGTGAAGAAGGTGGTGGAGACCAAAGTTGACGTTTGTCCGTTTACCGACAAATGGGTAGAAGACGAAACTAAATTTGAAGATCGCAAGGAAAAGGCGCACGCTACTTTCGTACCTTATTCTTCTACTGCCACCATGCAGAAGGACGACTACTTCAAATTCCCATGGCTCACTCCTAAGCACGCCAACTATCTCCTGCTCAACGGCAAGTGGAAGTTCCACTACACAGCCGACTGGAAGCAGGGCAAGCCAGAGAAGGATGATTTCTGGGCTGACAACGCAGACGTTTCTTCGTGGAAGGAACTCCAGGTACCTCTGAACTGGGAAATGGCAGGATATGATGTGCCTGTATATAATAATGTGGGCTATCCTTTCGAGAACAAACCTCCGTTCATCACAGCCTTCAAGGATAATTTCGACAAGAATCCGGTAGGTTCCTATCGCCGCAACTTCAACCTGCCTGAGGGTTGGGAAACCGGAAAACGAGTATTCCTTCACTTTGACGGTGCATGCAGCGCCATCGTGGTTTGGGTAAATGGTAAGTATGCAGGTTATTCACAGGGTGCGAATACAGATGCTGACTTTGATGTTACCAACCTCGTCCGCAAGGGCGACAACAACGTATCGGTCCGCGTTTACCGCTGGAGCGACGGCTCTTACCTGGAGGGACAGGATATGTGGCACCTGGGTGGAATCCACCGCGACGTTTATCTCGTAGCCACTCCTAAGACCTTCGTGGCAGATCATTACATCACTTCTGCCCTAAACAAGGATTACACATCAGGCAACCTGAATGTTGACCTGACCATCGCTAATGCAGCCAAGGAGAAATCTGAGAAGACGCTGGAGATCGAGCTCCTCGATCCTCAGGGCAAGTCTGTTGCCAAGCAGTCTGCCCAGGTAGCGATGACCGCAAAGGATGCTCAGAAGAACTGTCGCCTTAGCATCGACAACCTGACCGGTTTAAAGGCTTGGACCTCAGAGCAGCCTAATCTCTATACCGTTATCGTTCGTCAGAAGGCTGGCGACCAGGAAGAGATGGTATTCTCTACCAAATACGGTTTCAGAGAGGTGACTATCAAGGACAAACTGGTTTATGTTAACGGCAAGCGAGTATTCTTCAAGGGTGTCAACACCCAGGATATTCACCCACTCTATGGTCACGCCATCGACGTGGAGACCATGCTTCGCGACGTAATCCTGATGAAGCAGGCTAACGTGAACACCGTTCGTACCAGCCACTATCCTCGTCAGGCTAAGATGTATGCCATGTTCGACTACTACGGATTGTACTGCATGAACGAGGCTGACGTGGAGTGCCACAACAACCACTCACTCTCTAACAATCCTACCTGGCGTGCTACCTACGTGGACCGCACAGAGCGTATGGTATTGAGAGACCGCAACCACCCTAGCGTGGTATTCTGGTCGCTCGGTAACGAGTCAGGCGGTGGCGATAATTTCCAGGCTACCTATGACAAGATCAAGGAACTCCTGCCAGGTCGCGACGCTTGGGTTCACTACGAGGGCTACAAGCACGGTGCCAAGTACTCAGACTTCGGTTCAGACATGTATCCAAGAATCGAGGTAGTGAAGAAGCAGATGAACGGCCTCAACGACAAGCCTTACTTCATCTGCGAGTATGCTCACGCAATGGGTCAGGCTGTGGGTAACCTGCAGGAATACTGGGATCTCATCGAGGCAAGTACCGGTATTACCGGTGGCTGCATCTGGGACTGGGTTGACCAGGGTATCTATGATACACGTCGCATCCGCAAGGGTCTTCCTTTGAAGGATCCTAAGACCGGGCTCCACTACTACACATCCGGTTACGACTATACCAAGATGAACAATGGTTACAGAGGATTCCAGGGCGACTTCATGAGCAACGGTATCATTACTCCAGGAAGAGAGTGGACAGCCAAGCTCACCGAGGTGAAGTATGTTTATAGAGATGTGAACTTCGAGTCTTTCTACAGCCGCGTGCTCACCCTGAAGAACAAATGCGCATTCACCAACCTGGCAGACATCTATGATCTCAGCTACGAGGTACTCCGAAACGGAGTTTCTGTAGAGAAGAACCAGGTGGCTATCCCATCTGTATTGCCAGACAAGACCTGCGATATCAACATCCCATACACCACCGCTGTAGATGATAAGGCAGAGTATGTCATCACCTTCAGCCTCATCCTGAAGAAGGCTACTTCATGGAGTAAGCAGGGTTATATGATGGCTCAGCAGCAGTTCAAGCTTTCTGCAGAGAACGCAGGCAGCACATCTGTTGCCGACCCAACCTCGTACAGAAAGACCATGGCAAGCTGCCAGCTATCGAGGAGAAGGGCAAGCTGAAGGTGAAGGACAACACCATTACCGGTAATAACTTCAGCATCACATTCGGTGAGGATGGAACCATCGCCAACTGGACTTATCGCAATACTCAGCTCGTTCAGCCTAACGCAGGTCCTGACTTCAACGGCTTCCGCCGCATCGCCAACGACAACGTGAATCTGGGTGCTACAGGTGGTGTTGCCAAGAACGAGAACAAGGAAGAGGGTGCACTCACCGGCAAGAAGATGATGGTGAAGGCTCCTAAGAAGCAGGGCAAGAACGTGGTTGTGGAGACTGCCGTTACCAACGGTAAGGACACTCACCAGATTGCTTACATCATCTATCCTAACGGAACCGTGGATATGAAGGTGACTACCAACAATTCTTCTGAGGAAACCCGAAGAATCGGTATTACCATGCAGTTTACTCCTGGTTTCGAGAATGTGGAGTATTATGCCAAGGGTCCTTGGAGCAACTACATCGACCGTCAGAGAGGTTCGCTGTTAGGTTTGTACAAGACTACCGTGGATGGCATGTTCGAAGAGCAGAGTGCTCCTCAGACCATGGGCGACCGCCAGGGCTTACGCCAGTTGACATTGGACAACAACAGCACGAAGTTGCAGATTACCACCGAGGGTATGGTAGCCTTCTCGTTGTCTCACTTTGATGATGCTCAGTTCAACTACGACGTATTCTATGGTGGCAAGCATCCTTACGATCTGGTACGTTCTAACCAGATTTTCGCTCACTTCGACTTCTGGCAGCGTGGTATCGGTAACCGCAGTTGTGGTGGCGACTCTTGTCTGCCACAGTACATGACTCCAACAGGAGCTCATGAGTTTACCTTGCGTTTCACTCCAATGGCGAAATAAAGGAAATAAAGAATAAGACATAAAAAAGGTGGGTGTTACACGAATTGTTGTAGCACCCACCTTTTTTATATCTTGTCTTATGCCTGAATGTTTAGTAATCCTGGATGTAGCCCTTGGTAAACATGTCATACGACAGGGCTTCCAGCTCAGCGAGCGTCATGTGCTCCACGGCATGCTCTATCTTGCGAATCAATTCGTCTCGCTTGAAATCGTCGTTATCGCTCAGGCGCGATGTAAATCTATTGCTCATTTCTTTACTTTGAACTTTGAATGTTGAACTTTGAACTTTATGATTAGCCTTATTGCTTCTATGAAACTATTGGCGCTCATAGGTACTGATCATGGTTCCATCATACGCCTCGTGGTTGATTAACCGGATGTTATGAGGAAGCTTTGGTGCTGCTGTTCCGGCAGTTACCACGTTTTCCACAGATGTGGATAAAGATGTTTCTACCCTGATTTCATCCCATAATCCTGCATCGAGGAAAGCCTGATGGGTAATGGTGCCACCTTCTACAATCAGCGACTGTACCTTATTATTATATAGGTACTGCATGATCTGCTTCAACACCTCTTCCTTGCCCTTGGAGAAATCCAAGCCCTCGAAACAAGGATGATGGCGGTCGATGACCAGTCGCAGCGGATCCTTGCCGCTCCAATCTCTTACGTTGAGCTGGCTACGGTCACGCTCATCGGTAATTCTACCTACCAGGATAGCATCGTTCTCGGCACGAAGCTTGTGCGAAAGCATCTTGGTAAAAGGCGAAGAAATCGCCATACCCTGATAGTTATTATCCAGAAAGCCATTCATCGTCTGCGCCCATTTCAGGATAATGTATGGTCGCTGATGGGTATTGAAAGTGATGAATCGCTTGTTCAGTTCGAGGCATTCCGCCTCCAGAACACCCACCGTTACTTCGATGCCCGCCTCGCGAATCTTCTGGATGCCACGCCCCTGCACCTTGGCAAAGGGATCCACGCAGCCACAGACACATCTCTTCACGCCTTTTCTTACGATAAGGTCGGCACAAGGAGGTGTCTTGCCATAATGCGAACAGGGTTCGAGACTTACATAGATAGTGGAATCCTTCAAGAGATGCTCATCCTCAGGCTTTACCGATGCAAAGGCATTCACTTCGGCATGGCCCTCGCCACAACGCACATGATAGCCTTCGCCTATGATTCTGCCCTCGCCGCTCACGATGACGGCACCCACCATGGGATTAGGCTTCGCATTCTGCCTACCGTTCTTAGCCAACTGCAGACAGCGGCGCATGAACATTTCGTCAATCTCCTGCAGACTAAGCGGTTCGCCCGTCAGCGGGTTCTGAAAAGATACTTTATTTTGCTCCATATCCTATTTTTTTTCGATTTTCTTACTCATTTTCGATAAATTGTCGTACCTTTGCTCTCAAATCAAATCATAATATACAATTTAGAGATGAAAACTTATCAACAACTTTGGCAATCCCTCACCCCTCTATATGAGGCTGGCGAAGCGCAGGCTATCGTCCGCACCGTGCTTGATGTGAAGTACGGAATGACGCTGACCGACATTATCGGCGGCAAAGTTAATGAATTATCCGCAGACGAGGGCAAAAAACTCGAAGAAATTGTCTATAGACTGCAAAAAGGCGAGCCAGTGCAGTACGTACTGGGGCAGGCCGACTTTGCAGGAAGAACTTTCCATGTGGAGCCGGGCGTGCTCATCCCAAGACCTGAGACCGCCGAGCTTTGTCAATGGATTGTGGAAACACAGAAGGAGAACTGGGAAAATGTAGAGGAAATTATCAGAAAAGAATTTAACATCAGCCCTGACGTTGCCTTTGAGGACATAAACATATTTAAGGAAAAAGGATGGTTCAAGCGCAAATATTCACGTTTGAGATTCATCGTCAAAATAGTACATTGTTATATAAAAGCTAGACATACTAAACTAGCCTCTCCTCGACCAAGAATCATGGATCTCTGTACCGGCTCTGGCTGTATTGCCATTACCCTAAGCCTTGAAATTCCAGATTCAGAAGTATTAGGAATAGACATTTCCGACTCAGCCTGCAATGTTGCCACAAAGAATGCCAAGCAATTAGCATCCAAAGCTATCTTCAAAAATGTCGATATCTTTGACTTGCTTGAAATGTGTAAAACAAACAGAGAAGAACATTTTAAAGCAGACATCATCGTGAGCAATCCTCCTTATATCTGCGAAAAGGAGAAAGCAGATATGGAGAAAAACGTCCTTGATTACGAGCCCGATCTCGCCCTCTTTGTTCCCGATGAAGATCCTCTGAAGTTCTATAGGGCCATCGCCGAGTTCGCCTCATTAGAATTGCGAAGCTGGGGCATGCTCTATTTCGAAATCAACCCTCTTTACGAAAAGGAGACAAGAGAAATGCTCGAAGGATTTGGCTTCAAGAATATTGAAACCAAAGAAGATGCTTTCGGAAAGAAGAGAATGATGCAAGCTATGAAATAGACTATTAGATAAGCGGATTGCAAATCTACCCAGAAAGTCCACCACCAGGCGTCCCTGCGGATTTGCAATCCGCAGTAAAAAAAGGTTCGACTTATCAAAACCAGGGGATTTGTAATCCCCCCAATAAAACATAAATGCATTATGGAATATTATAACACCCCCAAGCGCCCCAAGAAGCCGATGACTGAGCAGCAGGCACTCCTGAAGCTCACCACTCTCTGCACACAAGCCGAACATTGCTCGCAGGAAATGCTCGACAAGATGAAGAAGTGGGAACTCCCAGAGGATGCCATCGCCCGAAATATGGAATTCCTGACCCAGAAGAAATTCATCGATGACGAGCGATTCACCCGCTTCTTTATCAACGACAAGATAAAATACAACAAATGGGGGCGCAGGAAAGTGGAACAGGCTCTCTGGATGAAGCACATCCCGAAGGAAATCTCCGACCCAATCTTCGAGGAAATCGAGGATGACATGTATTTGGAAACCCTCCTCCCTCTCCTAAAAAACAAATATAAAAACATCAAAGCCAAAAACGACTACGAACACTCGATGAAACTCATCCGCTTCGCCCTCGGCAGAGGCTATGGTATGGATGTGATTCACAAATGCATCGACAAAATGAAAGAAGAAGATCTGGGAAATATCGATTTCGAAGACGACTTCTAAAGGTTTAAATCCAAAGTAAACATTAGAAGCTAATCATAAAGTTCAATGTTCAAAACTCAAAGTTCAAAGTAACAATATGAAGCTCAGCCTGTTAGGAAACATCATAGATTTTCTCTTTCCCCGTTACTGTGCCATCTGCGATGAGCGACTGCTGGGCACAGAGGAGATGCTATGCGCCACCTGTCTCCAGGATCTCCCGATTACCCCAACCTGGGAAGCCCCCTACGAAAACAATATGGCTAAAATGTTCTGGGGGCGCATTCCTGTAGAAAAATGCGTCGCCCTCTTCTATTATCACAGCCACTCCAACCCAAGCTACATCATCTATAAGCTGAAATACCATCACCGCCCCGATGCCGGAAACTATCTGGGAAGACTCATCGCCAGCAAAGGTATCGAATCAGACTTCTTCAAGGATATAGATGCCATCATTCCTATTCC
Source organism: Prevotella sp. AM34-19LB (assembly GCF_003468525.1). Lineage (NCBI taxonomy): Bacteria > Pseudomonadati > Bacteroidota > Bacteroidia > Bacteroidales > Prevotellaceae > Prevotella > Prevotella sp. AM34-19LB. Next base: position 71,442 of record NZ_QSIG01000001.1, read on the forward strand.
TATCACGAAGTCAAGAAGGAAGACCCGCGGCTATAATCAGAGCGAGGAAATAGCCAGAGGAATACAGGAAAGAACCCATCTCCCCATCATCACAGATGCCATCCGGCGAGTAACCTTCACCGAAAGTCAAACCCAAAAAGACAGATGGCAGCGACAGGAAAACGTAAAACATGTATTCCGGTTATCAGATACCTATCACGACAGAGACGGCAAACACCCCATCACCGATCTTGCCGGCAAGCATCTGCTTATCATCGATGACGTCTGCACCACAGGCGCCACCCTTATTTCCTGCTGCGAAGAACTGCAGAAGGCAGGCAAGCTGAAATTCAGCATCGCTACTATAGGATGGGCTGCAGAATAAGCGCCAGATTCCCAGCCAGATTTCCAGCCAAGTTTCCCTTCACCCCCCGCCCATCCCCCACTTTGCAAGCCAATATCACGCACAAGGTATAAAAAATCTATAATAAATGCCCTATTTATATGGATAACTCGTTTTTTTGTAGTACCTTTGCAAAGAAATAATAATAATTTAATCCTTATATGATTATGGACAAGCTAAAGAAAGAATTCGCATCTAAGTTATTGAAGGTTAAGGCTATCAAATTGCAGCCTAACGATCCTTTCACTTGGGCTTCTGGTTGGAAGTCTCCTTTCTATTGTGACAACCGCAAGACCCTCTCTTTCCCAGAACTCCGCAACTATGTGAAGCTCGAACTCGTACACGCTATTCTGGAGCAGTTCCCAGAGGCTGACGCTGTTGCTGGTGTAGCTACTGGCGCTATCGCACAGGGTGCATTGGTGGCTGACGAATTGAACTTGCCTTTCGTTTACGTTCGTTCTAAACCAAAGGATCACGGTATGCAGAACCTCATCGAAGGTGAGCTCGATCCTAAGGCTAAGGTTGTTGTTGTAGAGGATTTGATTTCTACAGGCGGCAGCTCACTCAAGGCAGTAGAGGCTCTTCGCAAGAACGGCAACGAGATTGTAGGTATGGTAGCTAGCTACACTTACGGTTTCCCTGTAGCAGAGAAGGCTTTCGCTGATGCTAACGTGAAGCTGGTTACTCTTACAGACTACGAGCACGTGGTAGAAGAGGCTCTCGAGACTGGTTACATCAAGCAGGAAGACGTAGAGTTGCTCCACGAGTGGCGCAAGGACCCAGCTAACTGGAAGAAGTAAATTTTTACCCATCAATAATGAGTACAAGTACATTCGAAAGTAATATCAAACAGATTCCTCACAAGCAGGAATCTGTTTTTAATACTTTGAGCGACCTCAACAACCTGCAGGTGCTCAAAGATCGCTTCGAGCAGGTGAAAGACCAGATTCCTGAGGACAAGAGAAAGGAAATGGAGAAACTCAAGGACCTGAGATTCGACAGCGACAGCATCACTATCAACGCTCCTATGGTGGGCGACCTCAAGATGCGCATCATCGACAGAGATTTTCCAAAAACCATCAAGTTTGAAACAGAGAACAGCCCTATCCCATTCAATTTCTGGATTCAGCTGCTCCCTACAGGAGAATTTTCTTGCAAGATGAAACTCACCATCAAGGCTGAGCTCAATATGTTTATCAAGGGCATGGTGAAGAAGCCATTGCAGGAAGGCATCGAGAAGATTGCAGATGCACTGGCGATGATTCCTTACCAGGATTAAAAATAAAGAAATTATGGCACATAAACTTTGGGAAAAGAACTTTGAAGTAAACAAGGAAATCGAACGATTCACCGTAGGTCGAGACCGTGAACTCGACCTCTATCTCGCCAAATACGATGTGCTTGGCAGTATGGCACACATCACCATGCTCGAAAGCATCGGACTTTTGGAAAAGGATGAGCTTACCCAGCTCCTCGCAGAATTGAAGAATATCTACGCCATCGCCGAGAAAGGCGAGTTTGTCATCGAAGACGGCGTGGAGGATGTTCATTCCCAAGTAGAACTGATGCTCACCCAGAAGCTGGGCGATATGGGCAAAAAGATTCATTCAGGACGCTCACGCAATGACCAGGTTTTGGTAGATCTCAAGCTCTTCACCCGCCACGAGCTGAAGGAGATTGTTGATGCTGTCAAAATCCTCTTCGACGAGTTGATCCAGAAGAGCAACCAATACAAGAACGTATTGATGCCTGGCTATACCCACCTGCAGGTGGCAATGCCTTCATCTTTCGGACTCTGGTTTGGCGCTTATGCTGAAGGACTTGCTGACGACATGCTCTTCCTTCAGGCAGCCTATCGCATGACCAACCGCAACCCATTGGGTAGCGCAGCAGGCTACGGCAGCTCTTTCCCTCTGAACCGTACCATGACAACCGAACTTCTCGGTTTCGACAGCATGGACTATAATGTAGTCTATGCCCAGATGGGTAGAGGAAAGATGGAGCGCAACGTAGCTTTCGCGATGGCTAGCGTGGCAGGAACCTTGGCAAAGATGGCTTTCGATGCCTGCATGTTCAACTGTCAGAACTTCGGCTTCGTGAAGTTGCCTAAAGAGTGCACCACCGGTTCAAGTATCATGCCTCACAAGAAGAACCCAGACGTATTCGAGCTGATTCGTGCCAAGAGCAACAAGCTCCAGAGCTTGCCACAGCAGATCATGCTCATCATGAACAACCTGCCTGTGGGTTATTTCCGTGATCTTCAGATTATCAAGGAAGTATTCCTCCCTGCTTTCGACGAGTTGAAAGACTGTCTGCAGATGGCTGCCTACATCATCAACAAGATGGAGGTTAACGAGCACATCCTCAATGATCCTCGTTATGATCCGATGTTCTCTGTTGAGGAAGTAAATCAGCTTGCCGCTAACGGAATGCCTTTCCGTGATGCTTACAAGACTGTGGGACTGGAAATCGAAGCTGGAGAATTCAAACCAAACAAGAATATCCATCATACCCATGAAGGAAGTATCGGCAATCTCTGCAACGACAAGATCCAGGCGCTTATGGAGCAGACTCTCTCAGAGTTCCACTTCGAGCGTATGGAGAATGCAGAAAAGAATCTCTTGAAGTAAAAGAGTCTCTTGAAGTAAAGGAAATCTCTTAATACATTAGAATCTTTTTGAACTCAATGAAGAAAGAAACATCTATATATAATCATATATATAATAAGGTGTATATATACAATAAGGTGAAGAGTATGGCAGCAAAAGCTGTGCTCTTCACCTTTTGGTGTATCTGTTTCATTCTTTCCTCCTCGCTTCTGGCATCCTGCGATGCAGACAACAGCATCAGCACCCGATACCCATGCCAGTTTATCTTCCGAACCATCTACCATCCAGGAAGCAGCATTGAGACAGCTCTCCAAGGAGCCGGCACCTACACCATGATTAGTGCCAAAAAGGTAAATGGCGCCTGGAATGTCTATTCCACCCTCAACGATGGCAAGAACCATACTGAAACCATCGTCCTCTCTACAGCCAAGGAAAACTATGCCAACTATAGCTATCTGGGAGCAGGAAACGACCTGAAGGATGCCACCAAGAATGGTTTCATCCTCGGCACAACCAACTTCAATGGCTATGTAGCATGGGACAGGCAATGCCTGAACTGCATCCTGCAATATGGCGGTACCAACTATCCGCTGGAGTGGACTGGCAACAGACAATCGGTCATCTGCAACAAATGTAAAAGAGTATATAGCCTTGAAAATGGTACCATCACAAGCGGTGGACAGGGAAAAGAAGACAAGATGCTGATGCAATATCGTGTAACTTACACAGGTATTGGCAGCGTGCTGACCGTAGGAAATTAGTTCATATCCTACTTCAAATCCCACTTCATCTCCCCTAAAACTAGCGTTTCAACGAGAAAAATGCACGTTTTTGAAGAAAAACGGCGTATTTTTTCTTAAAAGTTGTAAATCCATTTGGTAGAACCGGGAAATTATATTACCTTTGCACTCGCAATTAAGTAACGCGGAAATAGCTCAGTTGGTAGAGCACAACCTTGCCAAGGTTGGGGTCGCGGGTCCGAGTCCCGTTTTCCGCTCCAACTCTAACGTTTACCATGCCGCAATGGTGGAATTGGTAGACACGAGGGACTTAAAATCCCTTGGCCAGTAATGGCTGTGCGGGTTCGAGTCCCGCTCGCGGCACTCCTCCCTTAAAATTTTTCTTATGAAAAAATTTGCATACATCATATTTCTTATTTCATCGATTTTACTAACATCATGTGGTGTCAGTAGTGGTCACTTTAAACTTGAGGGCAAATTTTTAAACATGAATCAAGGTGAATTTTATGTTTATAGCACAGATGGCGGCATAGAAGGCGTGGATACCATCAAAGTTGTAGGCGGTAGATTCACATACGAGATGCCCTGCAATGACGATTGTACGCTGATGATCGTTTTCCCAAATTTCTCTGAGCAACCTATCTTCGCTGAATCAGGAGAATCAGTGGAGCTGAAAGGCGATGCTTCCCACTTGAAGGAAATGGAGGTAAAGGGTACCAAGAACAATGAATTGATGACCAAATTCCGCAAATCGATTCTTGGCAATACTCCTCCACAGGAAAAGAAACAGGCTGAACTCTTCATAGAAGACAATACAAAGTCGGTAGTAAGCCTCTTTCTCATCAAGAAATACTTCATTGCCACACCTCAACCAGATTACAAAAAAGCTCTCTCTCTCCTTACTCTGTTGGAGAAAGAACAGCCAAAGAATATTCAGGTAGGCAAACTGAAGCAGCAGATTTCAGCTATGAAAGATGCAGGAGTTGGTGCCAAATTACCAACTTTCACTTCATACGACACTAAAGGAAAGCTCATCTCCAGTACAGAACTGATCAGTTCACCTGTCGCTGTCATCTACACCTGGGCTACATTCAATTATGATAGTCAGGACATACAGAGAGAGTTGAAGAAGCGCCAGCGCTCATCACAAGGCAAACTCAAGCTGATAGGCTTCTGCCTGGATGCAAGCAAGAGCAGCTGCCAGGAAAATATGAAGCGCGACTCTATCAACTCGGCTGTAGTATGCAATGGAGAAATGCTGGAAGACAAGACTTTGAAGAAGTTGGGACTCACTTCGATGCCCGACAACATCATACTTCAAAACGGAAAAATAACAGCCCGAGGCCTTAACAAGCAAGATCTATACAATAAACTAGACCAACTGCTGAGATAATACCGCGAGCTCTAACCTTCTAAAAAAGAGCTTATGTTAGTAAAAACCTATTGTGCAGCAGTCAACGGACTGGAAGTCACGACTGTAACTGTAGAAGTCAGCCTCAACACAGGCGTAATGTATCACCTTACGGGCTTAGGCGACGAGGCGGTGAGGGAAAGCCGTAACCGCATCGCAGCAGCCATGCAGTATAGCGGCTATAAATTTCCAATAGCCGACATTACTATTAACCTGGCCCCCGCCAATCTGCGCAAGGAGGGCAGCAGTTTCGACCTTCCTCTAGCCATCGGCATTTTAGGCGCCAATGGCAACATCCCTGAAAATCATCTCAAAGAATATATGATGGTGGGCGAATTGAGCCTTGACGGCACATTGCAGCCTATCAAGGGAGCTCTACCTATCGCCATCAGGGCAAGGTCAGAACACTACAAAGGTCTGATTGTACCAGAACAGAACGCACGGGAAGCTGCCGTTGTGAACAATCTGGAGGTTTATGGAATGAAAAACCTCTTTGATGTTATTCAGTTTCTTGGCGACAAATCATCTCCTACCCCAACCATTGTGGACACCCGCAAGGAGTTTTACGAGAACCAGGTTCATTGTGACTACGACTACGCAGATGTAAAGGGCCAGGAAAACGTAAAGCGTGCTTTGGAAGTAGCCGCTGCCGGCGGTCACAATCTCATCATGGTAGGTCCTCCCGGCTCGGGAAAATCCATGATGGCAAAACGACTCCCATCCATACTTCCACCCCTTACTCTCTCAGAAAGCCTGGAAACTACCCAGATACATTCTATAGCAGGCAAATTAGCCAAGAACGTATCCCTCATAGCCCAGCGCCCTTTCAGAGCGCCTCACCATACCATCTCGCAAGTAGCATTGGTAGGCGGAGGAACTTCTCCACAACCCGGCGAAATATCTCTTGCCCATAATGGCGTGCTCTTCTGTGACGAATTGCCAGAGTTCAACAAAACCACCCTGGAAGTTTTGCGTCAGCCTCTGGAAGATCGCCACATCAACATCAGCAGAGCAAAATACACCATCGATTATCCTTGCTCCTTCATGTTTGTAGCAAGCATGAACCCATGTCCTTGCGGTTACTATGGCGACCCTACCCACCGCTGTGTCTGCACACCAGGTCAGATCCAAAGATACATGAACAAGATTTCCGGTCCGCTACTCGACCGTATCGATATCCAGTGCGAAATCAGTCCAGTACCTTTCAAGGACATTTCTAAGGCAGCCCCAGGAGAGCCAAGTGCCAAAATCAGAGAAAGAGTAATCAGAGCCCGAGAGATTCAGGCAGAAAGATTCAAGGATTTCAAGGGAATACATTGTAATGCCCAGATGACGGAGCGTATGATTCACCAATTTGCGGAACCAACGGAGGAAGGAATCAATCTCCTCAGAATGGCGATGGAGAAGCTATCCCTTTCTGCACGTGCATACAACCGTATCTTAAAAGTTGCCCGCACCATTGCCGACCTTGCCGGAAGCCAGCAGATAGAACCTCAACACCTGGCAGAAGCTATCGGATATCGGACACTAGATAGGGGAGATTGGGCAGAAAGAGGACACTTCTAAGACAATTATCAGCCAAAACATATAAGAAAATCGTCCAAAGAAGGGGTATTTTTTATTGCACAGTAAGAAGATTGATTATTAAAACAGCAATACTCAATACAATAGTAAATGATAATGATTGTGCTACCCTTATCAGAAAGGCCTGAAGGGCAAGCACAAAAAGGCTCGGGCTGGAAAGCTAGAGCCTTTTTTAGTATCTGAACTTTAGAAATTACACCTTATTATATATATAAAGGAGAAAAAGGACACCTAATTATTCCGCATTTCCAACATTTTTTTGTAATTTTGCACCCAAATAACAAAAATATATTAGCTAATATGGAACAAAAGAATTTCAAACGTACCACTGTTACGGCAGCATTGCCTTACGCTAATGGTGGTGTGCATATCGGCCACCTGGCAGGTGTTTATGTGCCAGCCGATATCTACGTACGCTATCTTCGCCTTAAAAAGCAAGACGTTGTTTTCATCGGCGGTAGCGACGAGCATGGTGTACCTGTTACTATCCGTGCCAAGAAGGAAGGCATTACCGTACAGGAAGTAGTGGATCGCTATCACAACCTCATCAAGAAGAGCTTCGAGGATTTCGGCATCTCCTTTGATGTTTACAGCCGCACAACTTCTAAGGTTCACAATAAGTTTGCTTCTGATTTCTTCCGTACTCTTTACGATAAGGGCGTTTTGGAAGAGAAAGTAGAAGAGCAGTTCTGCGATGAGGTTACCGGCGAGTTCCTTACCGACCGTAACATCGTGGGTACCTGCCCTCGCTGCGGTGCAGAAGGTGCATACGGTGACCAGTGTGAGAAGTGTGGTGCAACCCTCTCTCCAGAAGAGTTGATCAACCCTACCAATAAGAACAACCCTGGTCATGGCCTCGTCAAGAAGCCTACCAAGAACTGGTATCTCCCACTGGGCAAGTATCAGGACTGGTTGAAGCAGTGGATCCTGGAAGGTCACAAGGAGTGGCGTTCCAATGTTTACGGACAGTGCAAGAGCTGGTTGGATATGGATCTGCAGCCTCGTGCGATGACCCGCGACCTGGATTGGGGTATTCCTGTTCCTGTAGAGGGAGCAGAAGGCAAGGTTCTCTATGTCTGGTTTGATGCTCCAATCGGCTACATCTCCAATACCAAGGAACTTTGCGATGCACAGCCAGAGAAATGGGGTACATGGCAGAAGTGGTGGCAGGATCCAGAGACACGTCTCGTTCACTTCATCGGTAAAGACAACATCGTGTTCCACTGCATCATCTTCCCTACCATGCTGAAGGCTCACGGCGACTATATCCTGCCGGATAATGTACCAGCCAATGAGTTCCTGAATCTTGAGGATGATAAGATTTCTACATCCCGCAACTGGGCAGTATGGTTGCACGAGTATCTCGTAGATCTCCCTGGCAAGCAGGACGTCTTGCGCTATGTATTGACAGCCAACGCTCCAGAGACCAAGGACAACAACTTTACCTGGAAGGATTTTCAGGAGCGCAATAACTCTGAGTTGGTTGCCGTTTATGGTAACTTCGTAAATCGTGCTCTCCAGCTCACCAAGAAGTACTGGGGCGGCGTGGTTCCTGCCTGCGGCGAATTGCAGGAGGTTGACCAGAAGGCTATCGCTGAATTCAAGGATGTCAAGGAGAAGGTTGAGCAGTATCTCAATGTATTCAAGTTCCGTGAGGCTCAGAAGGAGGCTATGAACCTGGCACGTATCGGTAACAAATACATCACAGAGTGCGAGCCTTGGAAGGTTTGGAAGACCGATCCTAAGCGTGTGGAAACCATCTTGAACATCTCCCTCCAGCTGGTTGCCAACCTTGCCATCGCCTTTGAGCCATTCCTGCCATTCTCTTCTGAGAAGCTCCGCAAGATGATCAATATGCCAACCTCGAGTGGACTCAGCTTGGCAGCACAGAGCTCCTCAAGCCTGGTACACAGCTTGGTGAACCAGAATTGCTCTTCGAAAAGATTGAGGATGAGGTGATTGAGAAGCAGCTCCAGAAGCTCGCTGACACCAAGAAGGCTAACGAGGAAGCTTCTTACAAGGCTGCCCCTATCAAGCCAGAGGTTAGCTTCGATGATTTCGAAAAGCTCGACATCCGCGTAGGTCACATTCTGAACTGCGAGAAGGTGAAGAAGTCTAAGAAACTCCTGAAGTTCACCATCGATGATGGCTCAGGCGTAGAGCGTACTATCTGTTCAGGAATCGCTGCATACTATGAGCCAGAGCAGCTGATCGGCAAGGATGTACTCTTCGTTGCCAACTTTGCTCCTCGCAAGATGATGGGTATTGAGAGTCAGGGTATGATTCTCTCTGCCGTTAACTTCGATGGCTCACTCAATGTTACCTCTCTCCTGGGTCAGGTAAAGCCAGGAAGCCAGGTAGGATAAACGTTTCGAGATAAGCTCTATATCTTCAATACTGAGGATATAGAGCTTTTTCTTTTCTGCAAAAGGAGTAAAAGTGAGATAATCACCTAAAGACCAAACCGATAGCCTACTGTAAAGGTGAATACCTTATTCTTGGAATCTCCGGCATCAGCCTTATTCACCTTGGTCAAGCCTATATGATAGCGAGCATCCAGAATCACATTCATATACTCATACGATAAACCTACAGGAATAGACACATTCACCTTCTTGGCTGCGTATGTGCTTTCCACATCCCGGCTTTCCTTGTAAAGGGTTGAACCCGTCTTATCATCCTTCTCCAAGTCAGTTTCTTCTGACAGCATCTTGCCATCCCCGCATAAGAAGCCCACCTGCGCACCAGCCATAATGGCAAACTGAGGAGCCACGTATGCCTTCAGTATCAAAGGCACCTGAACATAGTCAAGATTCAGGCGATGATTCTTCACACCCGTATATTTCCTGATTCCATTATTTCCCGTATCCCCATTTACTGCCATCTCATAATCACCCCAGCGGGCACCCTGACGGGCATAATAAGCACCCAGAGAAACACCCAGGTAATCTGTGGCACGATACTCCACGTCAAGTCCACCCAGGAATCCCGCCTGACTCTTGGATTTCACCGCCCTGTTGTTTTCCTTTGCCAGATAGATAGAATTATCACTCAGATTGGCGATAGCCACACCTACTCGGGGTATCACCGAGAATTTACCTACAGGATTCTCCCCACCTTGCGCCATTGCCCCCATAGCAGAAAGCAACAGCATCATCACGATAGCAATATTCTTTTTCATCATATTCATTTTTTGAATTACACCTTATTATATATAGAGAGATAAATTCAATTCTATATATAGATAAACTCAAAAACACGAAGAATATTGCATCCATACTGAATAAGGTTAGATTTCTATAGATAATACGTTTTAATAAATGAAAATTGTAAAGCTCTATATCCCTGCTCGGATATAGGGCTTTTTAATGTATCATACTGCAAGAACTGTGTAAAACGTGTATTCTAACAGCGCAAGATAAGTATTCTTATAGCGCAAAGTAAGTACAGGGCAGACGCATTAAATTGCGCTGCCCTGAATAGGCAATACACCGCTTTTCCTATAGGAATCAGCATGTATTGCCTATTATTATAAGCTATGATGACGTATATAACATCATCCTTTCCTTGTTTTTCAATTATCCGTAGATAACCTTACCATTCTCATCTTCGTAAGGAGTCATATCCTTAGCATACTGGTTCATGGCGCGGAGGCTCATACCCATAGATGAGAAACCACCATCGTGGAAGAGGTTCTGCATAGTTACCTTGCGGGTGAAGTCAGAGAACATCATCACGCAATAGTTAGCACAATCCTCTGCTACAGCATTTCCGAGTGGAGACATCTTGTCAGCAAAGTCCATCATGTTCTCGATATCCTTGATACCCTTACCTGCAGTTGTAGCTGTAGGGCTCTGAGAGATGGTATTGATGCGGACATGCTTCTCGCGACCATAGATGTAACCGAAGCTGCGTGCGATGCTCTCGAGCATGCTCTTGGCATCAGCCATATCGTTGTAACCGAAGAAAGTACGCTGAGAAGCTACGTAAGAGAGAGCTACTACAGAACCCCACTCATTGATAGCATCCAACTTCTTGGCTACCTGCAACATCTTGTGGAAAGAGATAGCAGAAATATCCAAAGTCTTATTCAAGAAATTGTAGTCGAGATCATCGTATGTACGATGCTTACGAACATTAGGGCTCATAGCAACAGAGTGGAGCACGAAGTCAATCTTGCCACCGAGCTTCTCCTGAGCCTCAGTGAATACCTTTTCCAAATCCTCAACGCTGGTCGCATCCGCTGCGATGATAGGAGCGTTGATCTGTTCAGCGAGCTTATCCAGCGTACCCATACGCAAAGCCATAGCTGTGTTACTGAGTGCGATGGTAGCACCCTCTTCAGCAGCCTTAACGGCTACTTTCCAAGCGATTGATTCCTCATTGAGTGCACCGAAGATGATGCCACGCTTGCCTTTTAACAAATTGTGAGTCATTGTTATCTTAATACTATATGTTTGTAAATCGTGCGCAAAATTACGAAATTTGTGCAATATATGCAAGCTTTTTCGCAAAAAAGTGCATTATTCAACTCCTTTTTTGCGAAAAGTCAAGTTAATCGTGCCTTATTTATCATCTATCTGGATGCGGACCACTAATGGGAGATGATCGCTGTAACCTCCCAAATACCTCGGACCCAGGTAGGTGCGATATGGTTTTTTACCGCCATATTTCTCATCATCTTCCAAGAGGAAAGGAAGGTCACCTATCTTGCACTCCTGCTTAGATGATGTCAGGCTTGGACTGCACAATATCTGGTCCAGACTTCGCCATTCTCCCCGCCACCGGTAAGTGGCCTTTGCCCCATGGCTACCTCGTGCCCCGGCAGATATATTAACAAGGTGGTGCTGATAGAGATATTCCAGTGCGGGAGAGTCGTGATAATCATTGAAATCTCCTGCCACTATAATCTTTGCCCCACTTTGAAGCGCATAAATGGAATCCACAGCTTCTGCCAACTGGCTCGCCACATGCAGGCGGTAAGGACGGGATTCACGCTCTCCTCCCCTTCTACTAGGTGCATGCACCACAACACATGCAGCGTATCGCCCGTAATGACACGTCCCGAAACATAGAGAATGTCTCTCGTAGGACGGGTATCCGGCAAACGCTTCACCCGAATAGACCAGGAACGTAGCAATGAAAAAGAAAACGGCTGATACATCAAGGCTACATCAATGCCTCGCTCATCGGGCGAATCGGTCATCACATACTCATAACCTGCCGTCCGGATGACAGAGCGCTTGGTCAGGTCAAACAAAACACTGTCGTTTTCCACCTCACAGAGAGCTACCAGATCGGGAAGCTGCACATCTCCGGAAGCATCCTCATACCCCACCCCCACTATCTCCTGCCCCAGGTGATTCAGCTTGGTCCAATAGCGATAAGGAGTCCACTTGTAACTACCTTCAGGCAGGAACTCGACATCATTCTTAAGCGAATCATGCCGTGTATCAAAGAGATTTTCGCAGTTTAACTCCACAAAAGTGAGCAAACTTGATAGGATGAGTGTTAAAAACATAGTCATTTATTTTGTATTGTCAATGTTTTAATGTATCTTTGCAGTCAGTTTTCGAAGGTCCCATAGTTTAACGGATAGAACGGAGGTTTCCTAAACCTTTGATCCGAGTTCGATTCTCGGTGGGACCACGTAAACGATAAAAGGTCGCTCCTATTTAACTAGGAAGCGACCTTTTATCGTTTTATAGTCTTGATGATTCCCTATTTCCATCCGGCATTCACCGGACAGAAACAGAAGAATCTCTTATTGTTTACGTTTTACTTAACCTCTGCAACAGCAGTCTCTTCAGCTGGCTCCTCCTTGATCTTACGGCCAAGAACAATATATGCCATTGGAGATGCGATGAAGATAGAAGACAAAGTACCGAATACTACACCCAGAATCATTGCGAATGAGAAGCTACGGATGCTGTCACCACCGAGGATGAAGATACAGAGCAACACGATCAATGTAGATGTAGATGTATTGATGGTACGAGCCAATGTCTCATTGATAGATGCATTGAAGATCTGCTGACGATCTCCCTTAGGATGCAACTTCAAGTTCTCACGGATACGGTCGAATACTACCACCTTATCGTTGATAGAGTAACCTACCACGGTCAGGATAGCACCGATGAAGGTCTGGTCGATCTCCAATGAGAATGGAACGAGACCCCACATGAGTGAGTAGAAACCGATTACTGTCAAGGCATCGAATGCCAACGCAATAGTAGAACCTACAGAGAAGGCAACGTTGCGGAAACGTATCAGAATGTAGAGGAAGATGGCAATCAGAGCGAAGAGCACACTATAGATAGCACCCATAGTGATATCCTTAGCTACAGAAGGACCTACCTTTGTACTACTGATGATAGAACCACCCTGGCGAACGTCTGGGTTCTTGAATGCCTCAACACTCTTCTGAGATACCAGGTTGGCCTTCTTCAAGGCATTGTAGAGGATGGTCTCAGCCTCATCGTCAACAGTTGGACTGTTGCTCTCAATCATATAGTTGGTAGATACACGGATAGTCTTACCATCTGTACCGATAGCGATAGCACTTGTAGTAGCCTTAGTACCATCTGCATTGACGAAAGCACCACCAAGAACGGTACGGATCTGCTCAGGCTCTACAGGATTCTCGAACTGTACTACATAGTTACGACCACCAGTGAAGTCAATACTCTTGCTCAGACCACGAACAAAGAAACTACCGATGAATACCACAGCAGCAACGATAGCTACGGTGAAGGTAGTCTTGTACATAGACATGAACTTGTACTTCTTACCCTGCATCAGGTTGTGAGAAACAGGAGTATCAAACTTGCAGTGCATCCACTTATCGTGATTCAACTTGTAGTCGTAAACCAGACGAGTCAAGAATACGGCTGTGAAGAATGAAACGATGATACCGATGATCCATGTAGTAGCGAAACCACGGATAGGACCTGTACCGGTAGTCAACAGGATGACACCTGTAATCAATGAAGTCAAATTAGAGTCGAAGATAGCAGAGAAAGCATTACCATAACCGGCAGCTACAGCCTGCTTCATACCCTTGCCAGAGCGAAGCTCCTCCTTGATACGCTCATAGATAAGCACGTTAGCATCCACGGCAGTACCCAGAGACAAGACCATACCGGCAAGACCTGGCAATGTCAAGGCTGCCTGGAATGACGTCAGAATACCGAGTGTGAAGAATACATTGACGAGCAATGCCAGGTTAGCCATCATACCTGGAATGATGTTGTACATCATCACCATGTAAACCATCAGGAGTACGAAAGCAACAACGAATGAGATGATACCCATCTGGATAGACTGTGCACCGAGAGTAGGACCTACAACCTCCTCCTGAACGATACGTGCAGGAGCTGGCATACGACCAGACTTCAATGTATTAGCCAAGTCCTTGGTCATTTCGATAGTGAAGTTACCAGAAATCTGAGAATTACCACCATCAATCTCACCGTTTACACGAGGAGCAGAGTAAACTACACCATCCAGAACGATAGCAATAGCCTTGCCCACGTTAGCCTTGGTCATCTGAGCCCACTTGCGGGCACCCTCTGTATTCATCTTCATGCTTACAACAGGAGAACCCATCTGGTCGAACTCATCCTTAGCATCTGTGATAACATCACCCTCCAATGGAGCACGACCTGTAGTAGTTGTCACCTTCAAAGCGTGAAGCTCATAGATGTTCTTCATCTTGATATTGTCAGCAGGCTGTGCACTCCAGAGCAAACGCAAGTCTGAAGGCAACAGGCGCTTAGCCACTGCAGAATAGATAATCTTGTTGATAGCAGCAGTATCGCGAACGCTGGCGTAACCAACAGTACTCAAACCACCACCAAGCTGCAAGCGAGCCAACAGTGGGTGAGCCTTGATGGCAGCAGCATTCTGAGCATCCTCGCCTACCTTGGCAGCAGCATCGTCCTTCTTCTTGATAGAGAACTTAGCCTCAGCCTTCTTAGGCTCAGCCTTGGCAACCTCCTTCTTGGCAGCAGCAGAATCAGCTGCTACGGTATCATTCTTCTCCTCACCGTTATCGCCATTGGCAATACGAGTGTCGAGCTGCTGGAGATAAGGAGCGATTTCCTCAGAGTTATATGTCTCCCAGAACTCAAGGTTCGCACTACCCTGAAGCATCTTACGCATACGCTCTGGCTGGCTGATACCAGGCATTTCTACCATGATACGGCCCTGCTGACCTTCCAACTTCTGGATGTTAGGCTGTACAACACCGAACTTATCGATACGGGTGCGGACAACGTTGAAAGAGTTGTCGATAGCATCCTGTACAGAAGCGCGGATAGCCTTCTCTACCTCTGCATCGCTGCTCTGAGGAGAAACCTTGCCCTGCAACTGCTGGGTAGCAAATACCTCTGCGAGTTTATGACCAGGTGCGCTCTTGTGATAAGCGTTAATGAAAAGTGACACGAAGTCACCACCGTTAGCTTCTTCCTGAGCTCTGGCTTCCTTCATGGCATTGGTAAAACCAGCGTCGGTCTTGTGATCGGCAAGGTTTTCAATTACATCAGGTACAGAAATCTCAAGAATTACATTCATACCGCCCTTCAGGTCAAGTCCAAGACCAATCTGGGTCTCCAAGCAGTTCTGGTAAGAATAAACACCCAGGTACTTTACAGAATCCTTATAATCCTGCTGAGCAATAGGGTCTTTGATCTTTGCAGCCTCGCTGTCATAGTAACGTGTGGCAAACGAGAATGACAAATAGAAGATACTTGCGAGAGTCAGTAAGACGGCTACACAAATTACAATTCCTTTGTTTTGCATTTCTATTTTATTGTTATTAATTTATTTATTTTCAGCTTTATAATTCATCATTACATATATAATGACGTGCAAAAATACGCATTTTTTTTCTTATATAAGAATAAATTGCCTTATTTTTGCTTTTTTGGGCGTTTTTTTAGCTTACAGATGATAGGATAATGGTCTGAAACCGCTATTTTATCATCTACTTTGCACTCATAAGGCTCCCAATCCTCTGAACACATGATATTGTCTATCCGTACGAAAAATCCACCACGATGATAGCTGATTCCCGGTCCGTTTCCACTTTCTACATAGCAATCTACCAGATTCTTAGCTATCGTGCGATGCACGTAAGAAATCGGTCCGTCATTGAAGTCACCGCAAAGGATTGTACTCATCCCCCGATGCTCCCGGATGTATTTCGCCACCGCTTCGGCTTGGGGCGCACGCTTCTTCGTTGCCTCTGCCAACTTCACCACCAGGAGCTTGGAGGTCTGCTCGGCAGTATCCACCTGCAGTTTTCCTACGACCAGTTTCTTGAACTGCTGCCGGTCTTCCTTACTCAAGCCCGTTGTCTCCAGATGATTATTGATAAGCAGAACCGGCTTTCCATTGATGTTCAAACGGTAAGCCACACTCATATTTCCCTGCGATTCATAGGGAATCAGTTCCTTGGAAAGGATAGGATATTTACTCAGCAGCATCAAGGCGTTTCCGCCATGGGGATGAACCGTAACGTCCTGATAAGCATAAATCGGCTTCAGCATACTGTCTATCTGCTCTGCATTCCTGCAGGTAGGCTGCGCTTCCTGCAGGCAGACGATATCAGCATTCTGTTCCAACAAATAAGACAAGCATATATTCACTCCATCCTCATCTTCCGTTTGATTTCCGAATCCCCAGGTATTGTACGACAGAACCTTGATGCTTCCCTTCGGAGCATCTCCCTTCATATTGACCGGCATATACTGGCGGACAGGTACGAAGCAGACCAGAAAGCCCAACAATGGAATAAGAACATATCTGGCACGGAAGACGACCCAGAATATCAGAAAGCCAAGATTGAGGAAAAGAAAGACCGGAAAGAGCAGTCCTGCATTGCAGAAAGCGGGAAAACGTTCCGGATTCAGCAGATCGGAATATCCCACCAATAACATAAAGGCGACAGTAGCCACATTGGCTCCTGCCACCATCTTGACCGTAAAATCCCTTAATCCATTCAACATGACGCTATCTGTTACTCTGGTCAAAAAGGGTCTGTTTCTCTTCTCGGGTCAGACTGTCATAACCACTCTTGCGTATCTTATCCAAGATACGGTCAATCTCCTTCTGTGCAGCCTTCTTGCGCTCTTCGGCTTCATCTGTACGCTGGAAATCTGTGGTATAGGTATCATTACGGCTATAATTATCGTTGCGGGTATAGTTCTCATTGCGGGTATAATCGAAACGCTGCTTGGACTGCTTGTTTCTTCCCCCAAACATATTACGCAACTTATCGAAAGAATCGGCAGCAGAAGAGTTATGATAGCCGCCCCCCATCTGCTTACGCCAGTAACGGATCATGAAGAAACCGAATACCATACCACCGAGATGGGCAATATGTGCCACACCATCGCCACGGGTAGCCAAGGCAGAGAAGAGCTCAATGGCAGCATAGCCAATCACGAAATACTTCGCCTTGATAGGTACAGGCAACGGGAAGATGAATATTCGCTCATTAGGATAAATCATTCCGAATGCAAGCAGGATGGCATAGATGGCACCCGATGCACCTACGGTAGTCCACATGTTGAGATAATCGCCCATAGCCATACGGGCGCCCTCACCACTTACTACAAACTCATAGGCAGACATATCCTTGACGATATAGGTAACATACTGAGCAGCTTCCTGAAAGAGGCCGGCACCTACGCCGCAGGCTATGTAATAAAAAAGGAACTTCTTCGGTCCCCAGACTCTCTCTACGACACATCCGAACATCCAAAGGGCGAACATATTGAAGAGAATATGCTCGAAACCACCATGCATGAACATATACGTAAACAACTGATAAATATGAAAATCGGAAGCCATGAAGAAATGAAGTCCCAAGATATCATTGAGAACATACCCATCGGTTCCGTTCTTTCCCATGACCAGGCAGGCCAGAAAGGCCACCACATTCACTATCAGCAGATTCTTTGTAACTATTGGAATATTGCGCATAACTATTTTTGCCTTAACTATTAATTATCTTATTAAAATTTGAAATTTGGTGGCAAAATTACTAAAAATATCCGTGAAATCACCAAAAAACGAGTAGATTACAATAAAATTTCACTATTTTCATCACTTTTCTGCTTTTTTTATTTGAACTTTCAAAGGAAAAGACTATATTTGTAAGCAAAATCGATAATTGATAGAAATTACTAATCATTTAATAACGTATAATTATGAACAAGACAGAATTGATCGACAAGATTGCAGCAGGTGCAGAGATTACAAAGGCACAGGCTAAGGCTGCTCTCGACGCAACTACTAATGCGTTGAAGGAGGCTCTCATCGCAGGTGACAAAATCCAGTTGGTAGGCTTCGGCACCTTCAGCGTAAACGAGCGTCCTGCTCGCGAGGGTATCAACCCAGCAACCAAGGAGAAGATCCAGATTGCAGCTAAGAAGGTGGCTAAGTTTAAGGCTGGCGCTGAGCTCGCTGATGCACTCAACAAATAATTGTTAAGATTATTTTCGACGTAAAAGGGCTTTCCGAGAGGGATGCCCTTTTATTGTATAACAAGCAAAAGCCCATCCCCGACAAGTGCAGGAATGGGCTTTTTATCTTATTTCGTTGCAGTTTTCCTTATTTTGGCTGCTTGCCAATGTAAGCCAGGATACCACCATCTACATAAAGGATGTGACCATTTACTGCATTAGATGCTTCAGAAGCCAGGAACACAGCTGGGCCTTCCAACTCCTCTGGATCCAACCAACGACCTGCTGGAGTCTTTGCACAGATAAAGCTGTCGAATGGATGACGGCTACCATCTGCCTGACGCTCACGAAGAGGTGCAGTCTGTGGAGTTGCGATATAACCAGGACCCAAGCCGTTACACTGGATGTTGTACTCACCATACTCAGAGCAGATATTACGTGTCAACATCTTCAAGCCACCCTTGGCTGCAGCGTATGCAGAAACTGTCTCACGGCCCAACTCGCTCATCATTGAACAGATGTTGATAATCTTACCATGACCCTTCTTGATCATACCTGGGATAACTGCCTTTGATACGATGAATGGTGCTGTGAGGTCGATGTCGATCACCTGCTTGAAGTCATCTACAGACATTTCAGTCATAGGAATGCGCTTGATGATACCTGCGTTGTTAACCAGAATATCGATTATGCCAAGTTCCTTCTCGATGTCAGCAACCATATTCTTCACCTGCTCCTCATCAGTTACATCACAGATATAACCCTTGGCATCAATACCCTTAGCCTTATAATCAGCAAGAGCCTGATCCATGTGATGCTGGCTACGGCAGTTGAAAGCAATTTTAGCACCCGCCTTGGCATAAGCCTCAGCAATAGCGAAACCGATACCGTATGCGGCACCTGTCACGAGGGCAACCTTACCCTCCAATGAGAATAGTTTGTTAAAGTCCATACTTCTATATTTTCTGTTGTTTGATTTGTTACGAGGGCAAAGATACAAAATATTTTTGAATCTAGCTCTTAATCAATACGAAAGATGCGACCTTTTTACTTATTTTCTCATTTTATTGACTACTTTTCCTAAGTTTGTCCCTTTTTACGATGTTATATTCATACCCTTATCGTATCTGAACACCCAATGTTTCTTCTATTACCTGGATGACCTGCGGGATGGAATCTGTTTCAAAATCACCCGTCAGACGTTTGCTTTCATCAGAAGCCATATATCTGGTGCCTGACAATTTAGATAGTTCCTCCAATACTTCGGATAATGGAGTATTGTCGAAATGCAGACGATGCGTAGCCCATGCCACATCGTTGATATCATAATCTGCCAACAACTCAGGCTGGGCAGCACCTTTCAGTAAACGGGCTCGTTTGCCCTTGGTCAGGAAAACGCCTTCAGCAGAATGGCGAGCCGTGAAAAGTACTTTTCCGCCAGTTACCATCACTTCGGGAGTATCCGTTCTTTCATCCACCATAAACTGGGTACCGAGCACTCTTACGTGTCCATGCTCTCCTACCACATCGAAAGGATGCTGTTCATTATGCTTCACCTGATAATAGATGCAGCCCTTCATCTCCACCTTTCTGCAATCATCTTCCTGATAGGAAAGAGAAGAATGAGGCATCAATGACACCTTCGTTCCATCAGGCAGATGATACGCCACTACTTCTGATTCGGCAGAAAGCGTCACCGTCTTTGGCTGCAAAAGCGTATAGACTCCTATGGTGAAGAGCACCAGAATAGATGCTGCCACAGCTATCCTGCGGATGCGACGCATGCGTAAAGAAACAGTTGCAGCATGCGAAACCTCTTCGTCAGCGATGCCAACCCGAGCCTTCACTTTCTGCAAAGCCTTCCTGGTATCCAGTTTACCCGGCTGAAAATACTTCAGCACAAATTCCTGTTCGTTCTTGTTGATCTTCATCATAGAATCCCTTTCTTCGTTTAAAATTGTCCTGTAATAGATGCAAAGAGCGTATTGGTATGCTTATACTTCTCGATGCCATTATATCGCTTACCCTTCGTATAGTGGATATTGTTTCTGCCATTTTCGATATTGAAGTCGCTTGTCAGCCATCCCAAAGACAGAAATACATCACCCGAACGGAAGGTCAAAGCCGACTTGATGCGGCAAGTCAGCCATTTTCCTCCATGATTCCTCACGGTTCGGATAGTTGCATTGCCATAAAGCTCATCTGTATAAGATGCAGGATGCCCCACACCTTGTGCATCCTTGATTTCGGTAAAAGACACCCTATCATTATAAAATGGCGTGATGCAGAGTCCCGGCTCGCATTGCAGCATCAAGCCCGCAGCACGACGCTTGCTCAACCACAAGGTAGGAGTACGAAAAGCCAAGCCTGGTGTCAGATTGATTTTAATCACCCTCTTCGGATCATATTCATCATCCTCATAACGTTCTATCAAGGGTCTATCCCCGTGGTTGTCGTTCCATTCTATTCCACAGGAAACACCGGCATAGGTCAGGGGACGGGACAGCAAATCCAACCAGGAACGGCGCATACCTATATTATAAGAGGTCTTGCCTTTCTGGATAGGTCCCTCAAACTGCACACTGGCATCGAGCAGTCCGATGCGATAGGCGCCATGAAACTGATTCATGTTTCCATCGGCAGTACGCACATCCACCACCGACGACAATCTTCCACCATATCGTGCAGGAAAGCCGCTCTTGTAGAAATCCACGTTTTTCACCACATCGGCATTGAAACTGGAGAAAAGACCCAGCGCATGATTCGTATTATAAAGCGGAGTACCATCAATCAGAAAAAGATTCTCATCGCCATTGCCACCATGCACATAGAGTCCGCTTGCCAACTCCTGTCCTTCTGCTACTCCACTCACACGCTGCAGGGTCTTCACCACATCAGGCGAAGACATCAGGGCAAACTCTGTCTTGATATCCTTGTTCGAAAAGGAGCGCTTGCCGGTTTGTGTGGTCAAAAGAGGAGAGTTCAAGTCGCCATCTACCACCACCTCAGGCAGTTTACCATCAACACGGAGTGCCATATTATGATGCATATCTTTCGAGAGATTCAGCTTCTCCACCTTGTCGGCATAGCCCACATACGAAAAGCGGAGCTGGTGCTCGCCTTCGGGCAGGGTAAGCGAAAAGAAACCATATTCATTGGTGGTTGTACCGATGCCATCCGTCAGATCATAGATGGTGGCATTAATCAGCGATTCGCCACTCTCGTCACGGACGTATCCGCTGAGAGTATGGCGACGCTGAACCTGCTGAACTTTGTGATTGATATTCGTGTAAGATGTTGATATTTGTTGTACGGGTTTTCGCTTCAATATCACATAGTTCGCATTGATATTATATAGAATATGAGTTTTCTCGAAAAGAGCCTTCAGTGCCTTCTTCACCGAAAGATGCCGGATGTCTGGTCCATCATACTTGATGTTCAATTCACCATCAAGCGATGAATCATAGACGAAGTTGATTTTCCTGATGCGGTGCAGCCAATCCATCTGCTGACGGATGGTGGTAGAAGTCTCTGCCTCCACCATCATCGTCGGCGTACCCGCCAAAGTTGGAGTTGGCAAGGTTAGAATTGAGAGCGCAAAAATAATTTCTTTACCTTTCATAACTGTACTTTTATTCATTCTTTTATTGCTATAACGCAAGAACTACAGAATACCCCCATGAATGAAAGGTAAAATATAGAAAAAATCTGCAAGAAAATCGTCTTTCTTGCCTCGTAAGGTCTTTAAAGCCTTGGATATCTGATGTTCCACGGTCTTTTCCGACAGGTTGAGTTCTTCGGCTATCTCCCGATAAGTCATTCCGTCACGCCTGGTCATCAGAAATCACGCCGCATAAATCGGTAGGATTAATCTCTGTATCTATCGGAGACTGGCGGCGCATCCGGTCGATGCAGGCATTGCGCACAGAGGTATATAAGAAAGCCTTGATGTTTTCCGGCATGATGCTCCTACTTATCAATTTCACAAAACAATCCTGCACCATGTCTTCAGCCTCATCGATATCATGCAGATAATGAGTGGCATAAAGACATAGCGGACGATAATACTGCTGAAATATCAAGTCTATCTCTTGCATAAACCTTCTCTACCTAAACTAAACTTTTATATAAACTCTCATATAACAAAATAACCCTCCAAATCCGCAAAGACTTGAAGGGTTATTTCATAATCTGTTGTCCCAGGCGGATTCGAACCACCACTGACAGAACCAAAAACTGTAGTGCTACCATTACACCATAGGACAAGCAAATCGGATGCAAAGGTAGTGGATTTTTTCTCCACTACCAAATATTTTCAATACTTTTAACGATTACTTAACGGTAATCAAGAAGTAGTTCTTCTTACCTTTCTGAACCAAAAGATACTTGCCGTCAATCAGGTCTTCTGCAGTGATTACCTGGTCGAATGCATTGAGCTTCTCCTTGTTGAGTGAAACGCCACCACCCTTAACGAGCTTGCGCATCTCGCTCTTACTTGGGAAGATCTGCATACCTTCCTGGTTGAAGAGGTCAACAGCTGTACCACCGAGCAGGTTCTTGTCGAGGTCGTAGTGAGGAACATTAGCGAATACATCGTTCAATGTAGCCTCATCGAGCTGTGCCAGATTCTCCTTGGTAGCCTTACCGAAGAGGATGTTGCTGGCTGCGATAGCCATATCCAAGTCCTCCTGTGAGTGAACCATTACGGTAACCTCCTCAGCCAAACGCTTCTGGAGTACACGGCGACCAGGATCCTGCTTGTGCTCCTCTACGAGGGCATCGATAGTCTCCTTATCGAGGTCGGTGAAGATCTTGATATACTTCTCAGCATCATCATCACTTACGTTCAACCAGACTGGTAGAAGCATAAGGAGTTGTGCGGTTGCGATCCAACCAGATGTTACCGCTCTCTGTCTTACCGAACTTCTTGCCGTCTGCTTGGTAATCAAAGGACAAGTGAGGCAGAAGCACTCTGCATCGTTACCCAATGTACGGTGAATCAACTCAGTACCGGTAGTCATGTTACCCCACTGGTCGTTACCACCCAACTGGAGGCGGACACCATACTTCTCATACTGATAGAGGAAGTCGTAGCCCTGGAGCAACTGATAGGTGAACTCTGTGAAAGACAAACCGTCACGAGCCTCACCGTTCAAGCGCTTCTGCACGCTATCCTTCGCCATCATATAGTTAACTGTGATGTGCTTACCTACCACGCGCGCAAAGTCGAGGAAGGTGAAGTCCTTCATCCAGTCGTAGTTGTTAACCAACTCAGCCTTGTTAGGCTCATTGCCATCGAAGTCGAGGAACTTAGATACCTGCTTCTTGATAGCTTCCTGGTTATGATAGAGAGTCTCAGAGTCGAGCAGATTACGCTCCTGGCTCTTGCCAGAAGGGTCGCCAATCATACCTGTAGCACCTCCCACGAGGAGATAAGGCTTATGGCCACAACGCTGCAAGTGGCGCAACATCATGATACCACAAAGGTGACCGATGTGCAGAGAGTCTGCAGTAGGGTCAGTTCCGAGATAGGCAGACACCATGTGGGTGTTAAGGTATTCCTCAGTACCTGGCATAATCTGAGCCAGCATACCACGCCATTTCAATTCTTCAACAAAATTTTTTGCCATCGAATGTGATTTCTTTATATATTATATAATATGTATAAGGGGCCCAGCGAAACAGCCGGAAACTTACGGCACGGGATCATAGCCCGAACCACCCCAAGGGTTGCATCTCAAGATACGCCATATTGCCAAAGCCAGCCCCTTGAAGGGTCCATGCTTCCGTATGGCTTGCCTGGCATATTCCGAGCAGGTTGGCTGAAAGCGGCATGACGGAGGTGTATAGGGAGTGATGCACTTCTGATAGAACAGGATAGGAAGCACCAACAGCCAGGTCAGTGCTTTTATGATTCCATGCCATACGATATGCAGATACTTCATAGTTTCTCTATCAATCGTTGCAGGTTCTTGTTCATCCTGGCATTCAGCTCAGCCGAATCGTGCAGTTTGCCATCCTGCCAGATGACGGCAAGCAGCAGTTGCTTGTCGGGCATCTGTGCCATACGCTCCATCAGCCCATGCTTCTGGGTGCGGTAAGCCTCACGGATCTGTCGTTTCACACGATTGCGCTTCACGGCTCTCTTGAAGAATCGTTTCGACACGCTTACCATCAGTTCTACAGAAGCACTCTGCTCATCAGTCTTGTCAACAACCAGATACACCATCTTCAAGGGCCAAGCCGTCATAGCATGGGCTTTACCGCTAAAGAGCTGGTCTATGAGCGTCTGCTTGCATAGGTGCTCTCTCTTTCCGAAAGTGTTATCTGTTTCTGCCAACATCATATAGTTTCTTATTTATTGTTTCGCTTCAGATAATCCTTCAGTGCTCCAGTCATAGATGGGAACTCCTTGGTAGGAGCTTCCAAGTCGATGCGAAGGCCCTCGTCTGTTACAGTCTTCATGGTTGCCGGACCGAAAGCACCGAGAGCAATCTTACCCTGCTCAAACTTAGGGAAGTTCTTCTTCAGGGCTTTTACTCCTGTAGGACTGAAGAAAATCATCATATCATAGTCGAACGACTTGATTTCTTCCTCAGTGAAGTCATTGCTTACCGTGCGATACATCACGCACTCTGTATGATTCAGCTTCTTCTCGTCGAGAAGGTTCTTCACATCATCATTGTGTACGCTGCTCAGTGGAACGAGATATTTCTCTCCCTTATGACGACTCATCTGTGCCATCAATCCATCGATTTTACCTGTATCACCGAAGAAGACCTTGCGCTTACGATACTGCACATACTTCTGGATATAGAGTGCGATAGTCTCAATAACACAGAAATACTTCATATCCTCAGGAATAGTAATACGCATCTCCTTGGCTAATTTGAAGTAATTGTCCACTGCATGGCGAGATGTAAAAACGACTGCAGTATAGTCTAACAGATTAATCTTCTGCTGACGGAATTCTTTCGCTGTAAGTCCCTCAACCTTAAAGAATGGGCGGAACACACATTCTACGCCGTACTCCTTCTCGATATCATAGTAAGGAGATTTCTCACTTGCTGGTTTTGGCTGAGAAACTAAAATTTTTTTAATCATCTTGTCTTAAAAGTTTATTTTCAAATAATGACTAATTAATACGAGTCCACCCCAAAGGGCAGACAGAGGTACTACTTCAAGGGCACAAAAGTACAAAATTATCTGCAAAAACAAGCCATTTCTTTTAAAAAAGATAAGATAACTCTTATAAAATGACAATATTTTCACCAATACGAGTACTATTATGGTATATATCACTGCTACCTGGAGCGATAAGTCGAAGTAAGACAGGAGCATAACTACCGGGAACAGCAGTACTCCCTCGCATGATAACAGGAAAAGATACGCCTTGAGCCATTGTTCATTTTTTTTTTTATCGAAGAATACCAGGCCAGCTATGCTATAGAGCAAAGCCTTAATCAGGCAATAGCTCATCACATATCCGGCATAGATACAGATTACCCAATTCTGCTCGATGGTAAACGTATCGCTGATGGATGCCTTCGAGTAGAAGAAGTATCCGAGTGCCACCAGCAGGCAGGTCTGCAATACAAAGAAGAACTGGAAGCGAACCTCCGAACTCGTCTCAGTAATCACCGTAGTTCCCTCTCGCTGAACGCGGAAGAAAGCCTTTGCCTGGCGGAAAAAGAAATGCTTCGACTTGGAGAATGCAATACATGCCAGCACAAAGCACAAAAGCAGCAACGAGGTGATGAAGTTGTCGCCCGCCACCGTATAAGGCACCGGATCACCCGCCACACCCAATCTTCCACCCCTTAGCTCAGGATGGAAGAGCGAGTCTTTCGAGAAGAACGACTCACGATAGTATTGTGGCAAGCTCACATCTCTGAAACTCTTACCAGGCTTATGTCCAGGCAGATGCAGGGTATCGGGCATTCCGCTCCAATGAGTAATCTCACTGGGTTTGATGTGCGCCCTGATCATGGAATCCTGCTGGGCAGGGGTCGCATTCTTAGGCAGCCAACTCAGCACCTGCTTAGGTGTGAGTTGGCTGCTATGTTTTTGCTGGACAGATTGCTGCTGTACTTCAGCATCAATCTCCAGACCTGTATGTATCGAATCTGCTTGCTGCACCATTCTTTTTTATCGATTTCCCAAGAAACCGCTCTCTTATTGTTATTCGTTCCTTAAAGACCGAAAGCCTTCTTGATTTCATCTACCTTGTCGAGCTTCTCCCATGTGAAAAGCTCTACCTTCATGGTCTTTGCTTCGTGATAACGGCTGGTGAAGGTCTTCTCCACTACCTCGTTCTTACGACCCATGTGTCCGTATGCGGCAGTTTCAAAGAACATAGGCTGGCGCAACTTCAACTGGCGCTCGATAGCCTTTGGACGGAGATCAAACATCTCGGCTATCTTCTTGGCAATCTCACCATCGGTCATATTCACATGACTTCTGCCATAGGTATTTACGTAGATGCTTACAGGCTCTGCCACACCGATAGCATAACTTACCTGAACCAACATCTCGTCTGCCACGCCGGCAGCTACCATGTTCTTAGCGATGTAACGGGCTGCATAAGCTGCAGA
The DNA here is from genome assembly GCF_003468525.1 of Prevotella sp. AM34-19LB. Taxonomy (NCBI): domain Bacteria; kingdom Pseudomonadati; phylum Bacteroidota; class Bacteroidia; order Bacteroidales; family Prevotellaceae; genus Prevotella; species Prevotella sp. AM34-19LB. The sequence goes on from NZ_QSIG01000001.1 coordinate 98,233, forward strand.
ACGGTCCACCTTACTAGAATCCTTACCAGAGAAGGCACCACCACCATGAGCACCCTTGCCACCGTATGTATCTACGATGATCTTACGGCCAGTAAGACCAGTATCTCCATGAGGACCACCAATCACGAACTTTCCTGTAGGATTTACGAAGTACTTGATGTCATCGTTGAAGAGAGCCAATACCTTGTCGCTCAAGTGAGTCTTTACTCTTGGAATCAGAATATTGATTACATCCTCGCGAATCTTTGCCAACATTGCCTCATCATCGTCCTCGCCATTTGACTTCTTGATGAAGTCATCGTGCTGTGTAGAAACCACGATGGTATCGATGCGCTGTGGGATATTATCGTCTGAGTACTCGATGGTAACCTGGCTCTTAGAGTCTGGGCGGAGATAAGTCATCACCTTACCCTCCTTGCGGATGTCAGCAAGCACACGCATGATGAGCTGTGCCAGGTCGAGTGATACAGGCATGTAGTTCGCGGTTTCGTTTGTAGCGTAACCGAACATCATACCCTGGTCACCAGCACCCTGATTCTCATCCTCCTCACGGCTTACACCGCGGTTGATGTCATCACTCTGCTCGTGGATAGCAGTGAGCACACCACAAGAGTCGCCGTCAAACTGATACTCACTCTTGGTATAACCTATCTTCTTGATGGTCTTGCGTGCAATATTCTGCAAGTCAACATATACATTAGAGCGAACCTCGCCCATGATTACTACCTGACCAGTAGTACAGAAGCTCTCGATAGCGCAGTGAGCATGGTCATCGTATGCCAGGAACTGATCGAGCAAAGCATCTGAAATCTGGTCGGCCACCTTATCTGGATGTCCTTCAGAAACTGATTCTGATGAAAACAAATATGCCATATTAATCCTTTATTTTCTGTTATTAATTGATGTTCTTTATTTTGCGGCTGCAAAGTTACGCATTTTTTTTCAGATTCTGCCATATTCAGCCGAAAAATAGAGCAAATACAGCCGAATATACCTCCTTTTGTAGCTGAATCATAACCATTTACTCTTCCCTGTGCTTGATATTGCGTGGATGATGGTATAAGATGGCCTCCCTGAGGTCGGAAGTTTCGATATGCGTATAGATTTCCGTGGTTCCGATGTCCTCGTGTCCCAGCAGTGCCTGAATCACTCTCAGGTCGGCTCCTCCCTTGAGCAGAGCGGTGGCAAAACTGTGTCTCAGCGTATGGGGCGAAATGGTTTTCTTGATACCTGCATCCTGTGCCGCATTCTTGATCATGATGAGAATCATCACACGGGTAAGATGGGCACCTCTGCGGTTCAGAAAGACATAATCTTCCTCTCCGGGCTTGATCTTCATGAGATTGCGGTCGATGTACCACAGGTGAATTTCCTTCAATGCCCTGTCAGAGATAGGCACCAGCCTCTCCTTCCGTCCCTTTCCCAGAACTCTGATAAACTTATCCTCCTCAAAGATCTGACTGATCTTGAGATTCACCAGTTCCGTAACACGCAGTCCGCAGGAGAAAAGGGTTTCGATGATAGCCTTGTTGCGCTGCCCTTCCCATTTCGAGAGATCGATGGCCGCCTCCAGCATATCCACCTCCTCTACGGAGAGATATTCCGGCAAATGTTCGCCTATCTGCGGCGAAGGCAACAGTTCGGTAGGATCATCCTTGATATAGCCGTCGGTCACCAGATAACGGTAGAAGGAACGCACACCACAGAGGATGCGAGCCTGCGAGCGGGCAACGATGCCTTTGTCGTGAAGACTTGCCGAGAAGTTCTCCAGATTTTCCAGCTTCATATCCACCAGTGCCACATCGTTCTGACGGGCATATTCTATGAGATATTCCAGGTCGTGGCGATATGCCTCAAGCGTATTATACGTATAATTTCGCTCCAGTTTGAGATACCTCATATAATTCCTGATGATGTCATTTACCATTTTCTTATCTAATTTCTTGTCAGTTTCCAATTTTATTATTACCTTTGCATCAAGGTTAGCTATGAGATAGATAACCTATGCATCTGCAAAGATACAAAAAATTAATGATACAGACTTAAAAAATCATTTGATTATGAAGATACAGATTATCAATGGTCCTAATTTGAACCTCCTGGGCGTTCGTGAGCCAGGCATTTATGGCAGCAACTCTTTCGAGAGCTATCTGCCTAAGTTGAAGGCTAAATTCCCTGATGTAGAGATAGAATACTATCAGAGCAACATCGAGGGCGAGCTTATCAACAAATTGCAGGAAGTAGGCTTCACCTACGATGGCGTAGTGCTCAATGCGGGTGCCTACACCCACACCAGCATAGCCTTGCAGGATTGCATCCGCAGCATGAAATGCCCTTGCGTAGAGGTACATATCTCTAATGTGCACAAGCGCGAGGAATTCCGCCATCACTCTTATATCTCCTGCGCCTGCCTGGGAGTCATCTGTGGATTCGGTCTGGCTTCCTACGACCTTGCTATCGCAGGAATCCTGGCACAGAAGGAGAACGAGGAGTAAGATGCGCCTCCTATTTTAAAAGTTATAACAGAATTCAAAGCTATAACAGAGATAAAACAGGTATGACAGAAACAGAATTGATAGACAAATACATCTGCCAACATATTGAACCAGAGGGAGATTACCTTTACCGCCTCTACCGTGCCACCAATATCCATACCATCCACGGACGTATGGCGAGTGGACACATCCAGGGCAAATTACTCAAGATGCTGGTTCAGATGATTCGCCCCAAGAATATTCTTGAGGTGGGAACCTTCAGTGGCTACAGCGCCATCTGTCTGGCTCAGGGATTGCAGGAAGGGGGCAAGCTCTATACTTTCGAAATCAATGACGAGATGGAAGATTTCACCCGTCCCTGGATTGAGGGTTCGGCTGTTGCCGACAAGATTGATTTCCGTATTGGCGATGCCAACGAAGAAGCGCCCAAACTGGGGGTGATGTTTGACCTGGCTTTCGTGGATGGCGACAAGCGCACCTATATCGAGACTTACGAGATGGTGATGAAGATCCTGAATCCTGGCGGATATATTCTGGCAGACAATACGCTGTGGGACGGGCACGTCATCGACCCTGCCTACGACCGTGACCATCAGACCAAGGGCATCCGAGCATTCAATGACCTGATAGCCAACGACCCTAGGGTGGAAGTAGTCATCCTGCCGCTGCGCGATGGCTTGACACTCATCAAAAAGAAATAAAGGAGTTAACTCAGCAGTCTTTTGCTCAATGCTCTCACCGGATACCACACGGCAAGCCAGCCTACGGCGATAACCGTTACAAAGATGATGGCTACATCAGAATAGTGAACGCTTACCGGATAGGCATTTACGATGAAGGAACCCTCAGAGTCGCCCAGTCTTACGAAGCCATACTGCTGCTGCAGCCAGCAGAGCAACAGACCCAGTCCGATACCTATCACGGCACCAATCACCGCAATCATTCTTCCCTCGAAGAGGAAGACACGGGTAATCAGCTTGTCATTGGCACCCAGATTCCGCAACGTCACCACATCGTTCTTCTTATCGATGATGAGCATCGAGAGCGAACCGATGATGTTGAAACATGCCACTACGAGGATAAAAGTCAGGAAGATGTAAGCCATCAGCTTCTCTATCGACATAATCTTGAAAGTATCTTCCTGCTGCTCAAATCTATCCAGCACCTTATACTTGGTGCCGGCAATCTTCTGCATCTCAGCCTTTACTGCCTGCAGGTCACTACCCTCCTTCAGGCGGATTTCCAGATCAGAGAGCATACCCTGCTGCCCGAAGAGGTTGCGCGCAAAGGCAATGGAGGTGATGATATAATTCTTGTCGTATTTCGACTGCTTGACGGCGAAGAGCACACCCGGAGAATTCAGCGAATCAACCACGAAGCCGGCATCCGGATTCATCATATCCAACTGTCCTTCCTTCTGTGGAGCATAAATCTTCATAAAACCATCCCATTTTGCCCCGATACCCAAGGTCTGCGCCAGACGGATACCCACGGTTCCATACTGCAAATTGGCTGCATGGAGCGAGAAACTGCCATCACCATAAAGGATGTCGTTGATATGTGACAACTCAGAGAAGTTGTCGTCCACGCCCTTGATCCTCACCATAGCCTGACGGTCGTCATAGATTGCCAGCGCCTGGTCTTCCACGGTTTCAGTAGCCACATCTACCTGTGGCAGCATACGTATCTGCGTCAATATCGGGTCATCGGCAGGCGCCGTCTTTCCCTCCATCGGCACCACCTTCAACTGCGGGTCGAAGCTCGTAAAGAGCGTAGCCACCAGGTCGTGGAAACCATTAAATACGCTCAGCACGATGACGAGTGCCATCGTTGCCACAGCCACACCAATCACAGAGATGGAGCTGATCACATTGATAACGTGTGTACTCTTCTTGGAAAAGAGATACCTGCGAGCAATAAAGAATGGAAAATTCATTTGTCTTTTTACTTTTTTACTTCTTCAAGAGTTCATCAATGCGCTCCAGATAATCCAGGCTGTCGTCCAGGAAGAAACGGAGCTCAGGAATGATGCGCAACTGATTTCTCACCTTTCTGCCCAGGTCGAAGCGGATAGTCTTCTCGTTGGCATTGATATTCTTCAGAATCTCCTCACCCTTTTCAGATGGGAACACGCTGAGGTAAGCAGTGCAGATGCTAAGATCCGGGCTCACTCTTACCTTAGTAACACTTACCATCACACCATGCATCATGCGGGTCTGTGACTGGAAGATAAGACTCAACTCCTTCTGGAGCAGTCTTGATATACGGTTTTGTCTTGTTTCTTGCATAACTATTAACTATAAACTATAAATTATAAACTATTCAAGGTCCACGTGTGTAACGTCCACCTGCTCATGCAGGAATATCAACGCCGACTCCTTGAATTTCTCCTCACTTTCTGTAGTCAGATACTTGCAGCTACCACCCTTTGTCACCATCTGTTCCATCTTAGGATGTCGCTGCAGATAATCCTGCAGACTGTTGGCCACATATTGTCCCTGTGGCACCACTCTCACGCCGTCGGGAAGATTCTTCACGATGCTGCTCATGAGCAGTGGATAATGGGTGCAACCCAGGATGATGGTATCAATGTCCTCATCCATACGCATCAACTGGTCGATGCGCTTCTTGACGAAATAATCAGCACCAGGACTATCTGCCTCGTTAGCCTCTACGATGGCAGCCCAGAGCGGACAAGCCACTCCGCTTACCTGGAGATCCGGCCAAAGCTTACCAATCTCCATCTTATAGCTTTCACTCTTGATGGTTCCCTCTGTGGCAAGGATACCTACATGGCGGCTCTTGGTCAGGGTACCAATCACCTCGGCAGTTGGCCGGATGATGCCGAGAACCCTTCTCTCAGGATCCAGCTCCGGGATGTCTCTCTGCTGGATAGAGCGCAAAGCCTTAGCCGATGCCGTATTGCAACCCAGGATTACCAGATGGCAACCCATGGAAAAAAGCTTCAGCACAGCCTGGCGCGTAAACTTATACACCACCTCGAAGGAGCGCGAACCGTATGGCGCACGGGCATTGTCGCCCAGATACATATAGTCGTACTGCGGCAACATCTGGCGCAAGCCATGCAGGATGGTCAAGCCGCCATATCCGGAATCAAAGATTCCGATAGGTCCGGGATTGGATGGCAGAATCATTTCAGTTTCTCCTCCAGCACTGCTGTAATATCCTCGCCCATCTCTTCACTCAGATAAGGTGTGGCGTTGTTGTCGGTATTGATGATGAAGGCAAATCCCTTCTCCTTGCCAATCTGCTTGGCTACCTCGTTGATCTGGGCCTTGAGAGGAGCATACGCATCGTTCTCAGCCTGATTCAGGAGTTTGGCAGCCTCAGCCTTGAAGGCGATGTTCTTCTCCATCAACTCACGCAGTTCAGCCTGACGCTTATCCAGGATAGTCTTGGCATACGAGCGCTGACCGTCAAGGAATTCCTCATACTTGGTATTAAACTCAGTTTCCACGCGCTTGGTTTCCTCATCATACTTTGCGCGGAGTTCATCCATATTATGCTTGGCTATGGCATAACCAGGCATGGTATGAAAAACCTGCTCAAAGCTGAAGTAGCCAAATCGCAATGCTGGCTGTGCAACGATAGCTGCTGGTTGTTCCGCCGGAGTCTGGTTTTGCTGTGCAGAAGCCGAAAGGGCAACAAGAGCGAGCGCCAAAAATAGGAGATTCTTTTTCATAATGCGTGATACCTTTTTATATATGATATGAATATACTAGATGATAAATAAGGGCAGGCACTTGTGCCTGCCCTTAGCTTTTTATAGAAATACTTACGTTTGATTACTTGATCTTAGCCTGTACTTCCTTGGTAACATCTACCACGTTGGCGCCAGTATAGATAGCTGTGCCTTCCTCCATGATGTATGTATAGTTACCAGCCTTACCTACAGCCTCGATAGCTGTACGTACCTTAGCGATGATAGGCTGCATGAGCTCACTGCTCTTCTTCTGCAACTCCTGCTGACCATCCTGGTAAGCCTGCTGAATCTTCTGCTGAAGACCCTGCAATTCTGTTTCCTTCTGCTGCTTGGCAGTAGCATTCATTGTGCTTGCACCCTTCTGGTACTCGTCTGCCTTGCGCTGGAACTCATCCTGCATAGACTTGAGGTCGTTCTCCTTCTGCTTCTGGAGAGCTTCCAACTCGCCGTTGGCCTTAGCTACGTCTGGCAAAGACTGCATGATCTGCTGAGTATTTACCTTACCGAACTTCTGTGCCATCATTGTCATTGGTGCGCAAAGCATCAACATTAAAATAAGCTTTTTCATTTCTGTTTATTCTTTTTTAATTATTATTCTTAATTGGTTATGCCGAGGGCGGAGTTTTCCTGCCGCATCCTCTCTTATCGGCTGCAAATATACAATTATTTCTTGAAATAACCTAGATTATTTCCTGGAATAACACTTATTATTTGTTAGAATAGCCTAATTTCTGGAGTACCTCGTTGCTGATGTCTATTTTTGGCGAGCCAAAAATGATGCCATTGTTGCTGGCTCTGTCGAGAACAAGCGAGTAGCCGCGCAGGTTGGAAATCTCCTTCACGGCATTGTAAATCTCCTCCTGGATAGGTCCCATCAGTGCCTCGCGCTTCTTGTAAAGCTCTCCCTCGGCACCGAAGTATTTCTTCTTCAGGTCGCTGGCTTCCTTCTCCTTCTGCATAATGGAGTCCTGCTTGGCCTTCTTCTGCTCCTGTGAGAGGAATACTACCTCGTTCTGATAGTTCTTGTACATGGTGCTTGCTTCCAGATTGAGCGCCTCTACCTCGGCCTGCCACTTGCGGCTCACCTGGTTCAACTGCTCGTTGGCACGCTCATAAGCTGGGATATTGCGCAGGATGTACTCCATATCCACCAATGCATATTTCTGTGCATGTGCTGAGATGGCTGCTACAGCCATCATCAGCATCAATACTATTTTCTTCATAAAATCCGTCTTTAGAATTCCTGACCCAAGATGAAGTGGAACTGACTTCCACCCTTCTTATACTGGCTACCGTTCCATACCTTGTCGAAACCGTAAGCCCAGTCGATACCCATCAGACCCACCATTGGCAGGAAGATACGCACACCGACACCGGCACTGCGCTTCATGCTGAATGGGTTGAAGTCCTTGGTATCATACCAGGCGTTACCTGCCTCTACGAAGGTCAAACCATAGATAGTGGTATTGCCCAGGAGGAATGGATAACGGAGCTCCAATGAGAAGCGGTCGTATGCATAAGCATAGTAACCGGTGGTACGGCCGTAAGATACGGAACCGTTCTCGTAACCACGGAGTCCGATGGTTTCCTCACCATAATAGGATGAATAACCGCTCATACCGTCACCACCCACATAATAGGTCTCGAATGGACTCTTCTTGTACTTGTTGTAAGCACCGAGCAAACCGAGTTCTACACGGGTCATCAATACGAAGCACTTCTGACCCTCTGTAAGTGCGGTATAGGTCTTTGCCTTGAACTTCCACTTGTGATACTCTATCCAGCGGTATTTCTCCTGCTGCTCTGCAGAGTAGGTTGGAGACTGGGAGTTGTTGGCGAGGTTCTTGTAATCCTTGTTGTCGAACGCACTCCATGGTGGAGTAAGGTTCACACTTGCCTCAAACTCTGAACCACGACGTGGGAAGAGCTGGTTGTCGGTTGACGTACGGTTCAATGCGATGGTCAAGTTCAAGTTGTTCGCATTACCGTTGGTCATCAGCATATAGCTCCAGTTCTTCATCATGTAGCGCTGGTAAGCCAACTGCACAGACAAGGTGAAGTAATCATCCGGCCAACGGAGGCGCTTACCCCAACCGAGGCTCACACCCACCATCTGGATGTACTTGTCTGGATCGTAATAATTCTCGTAGTTATTATAGTAACCCGTACCATAACCATACATGTAGCTCATGTAGTTGTTCATGTAGGCACTATTATAATAGTTGCTTGACACGTCGGTACTCTTACTGTAGTATGCACCTACGCTGAACTGGATAGGACGCTTGCCACCAAACCAGTTGGTAGAGTAGCTTACGTTATAGCTCTGGTAATAGGTACCGTTGGTCTGTGCACCGATGCTCAGCACCTCACCGTCACCGATAGGCATGATACCACGGTGCTCCTTGTTCTTGTTGAAGAGGTTTGCCATAGAGAAGTTGTTGAGCTTCAAGCCCACACGTCCGATGACACCCGTCTGACCCCAACCGAGCGAGAACTCAATCTGGTCGTTACTCTTCTGCTCCAGGTTCCAGTTTACATCCACAGTACCGTCCTCGTAGTTAGGCTTTACATCTGGTGAAACCTTCTCAGCATCGAAGTGACCCATGGAAGCCAACTCACGTGCCGAACGCATCAGGGCATCCTTAGAGAAGAGGTCGCCTGGCTTAGTACGAAGCTCACGGCGTACTACGTTCTCATAGAGACGGGTATTTCCATTGATACGTACGTGGCTCAGGTAAGCCTGAGGTCCCTCTGTCACGCGCATCTCCAGATCGATGGAATCGCCGTCGATGTTCACTTCGGCAGGATTGATGTTAGAGAACACGTAACCATTGTTGTAATAGAGGTTGCCCACAGCATCTTCATCTTCCTGCAATCGCTTGCCCAGGAGTTTCTGGTTATATACATCGCCCTTCTTCATGCCGAGCACGGCATTCAGATAGTCGGTAGCATATACGGTGTTGCCCACCCAGTTGATATTGCGGAGGAAGTAGCGCTTACCCTCATCTACCTTGATATATACGTTGACGTGCTTCTCGTCGAAGTTGCTTACGCTGTCTTCCAGGATCTGCGCATCACGATAACCATACTCGTAGTATTTGTCGATGAGTTTCTGCTTGTCTTCCTTCCATCTCTCAGGAGTAAACTTCTTCGATTTGAAGAAAGTAGCAAACTTGCCAGCCTCGTGGGTCTTGGCAAAGGCACCCTTCGAGAAGAATCCACCCTTGATCTTTCTGTCCGAAAGTTTCTCGTTACCATCGATGGTAATCTGGTGAACCTTGATTTTCTGTTTCTTATCTACGATTACATCCAGGATTACCTGACCCTTGTTAGCCACATCATCGCGCTGGTTGATCTGGATTTCAGCATTCTTGAATCCCTTGTCATCGAAGTATTTCTTGGCAAGGATCTTGGCACGGTCGAGCATATTAGGTGTTACCTGCGTACCCTTCACCATACCGAGTTTCTGCTCCATATCCTCACGCTCGCTTTTCTTCAAACCCACATAGTGGATGTCAGAGATACGAGGTCTTACTGCGAGATAGATGTGAAGATAAAGTTTTTCACCCACGATAGAGTCGGCAGCGATAGCGACTTTAGAGAAAAGTCCATGTTTCCAATAGCGCTTGACGGCATTGGTAATAGCGTCGCCTGGCACTTCAATCCCTTCTCCCACTGTCAGGCCCGAGATACCAGTGAGCACATAGTCTTCGTATCCTTCCACACCCGACACATTGATACCTCCAAGGGTCAAGGTGCGAGGGGTTCCGGCATACGAGATATCTGGATGTACTATCTTGTCTTGTGCCATAACCTGCACACTCGCCATGATGCCGAATAGCAGGATGAAAATCTTTCTTAGCTTGTTCATTTATACCTTATTATATATATAGTATCTATTTTTCGTCCTTTTCCCCCTTTTATTTCTCTTCCTCTGCTTCTACCTGAGCCTCGGTCTTGCCGAAACGGCGCTGGCGCGACTGGTAGCTCTCAATAGCCTTATGCAGGCACTCCTCGTTGAAGTCTGGCCAATAGGTATCGCAGAAATACAACTCAGAATAAGCAATCTGCCACAACAGGTAGTTGCTGATACGCAACTCGCCACCTGTACGGATCAGGAGCTCCGGGTCTGGCATGAAGTTGGTCTCCAGGTGCTTCTCGAAGTTTTCCTCGGTAAGCATCTTCTCAACCTCCTCATAGCTGGCGCCCTTCTCCATAACCTCCTTCACGGTCTTCTTCATCGCATTCATGATTTCCCAGCGCGAAGAGTAGCTCAGGGCTACTACCATGGTCATGGCATCGTTCTTGGCGGTATGGTCCATGGTCTCCTGCAACTTGTCCTGCACAGCCTGTGGCAGACGCTTCAAGTCGCCGATCACGCGGAACCGCACATTGTTCTTCATGAAAATCTCATCCTCCAGAGAAGTCAGTACCAGTCCCATCAGGGCAGAAATCTCGTCGGCAGGACGATTCCAGTTTTCAGTAGAGAAAGTATAGAGAGTAAGGTACTTCACACCGAGGCGAGTACATTCTGATGTAATGCAACGCACTGCGTCAACTCCAGCCTGATGGCCGTAGCTGCGTTCCTTACCTCTTTCTGTTGCCCAGCGTCCATTGCCATCCATGATGATAGCGATGTGCTCAGGTATTCTGTTCATATCCAAGTTGTTCATATCTTATTCTTTAATTAAGAGTTCTTATTCTTCTTTATTACACGTTTTACACTTTGCGCTGAAGCTGTAGGTGAACGAGACTTGCAGCATGGAGTAGCAGTCCTGGTTTTTCCAGAGTCCGCTGCTCTTGATGCCATAAGGGTCTTTCACCCCATCCAGTTCATCGCTCAGCGAGAAATGGATGCTCCAATCTACGCCTACGTTCATCCGTTCGTTTATCTTGTATTTCGCCCCGATGCCCAAAGGCACGTTGGCGGTAAACACATTCTTCTGCTCTCCTTTCACAAAGGTGGCTCCCAGACCTCCGAAGATGAAAGGCACCAGCCTCCTGGCTCCTCTGTAGTCCCTGCCGGTGCCGTAAGGCCAGAAGTTGTACTCGAAGACGAGGCTCATATCCACCAGGGTATTGCTGAAGGAGTAGGCTTTCCCATCCAGGTCGGGATAATCGGTCTTCACCTTGTCGTTAGAGCCTTTCAGCTTGCCCAGCCCCAGGTTGAACCGCAGATCCTTGTAGGGATCGAAGCTGTATCTTCCCACGATGGCTGCCATCGGCTGCTGGTGGGCAAGGATATTGCCGTTCAGGTCGCCTTCATAGGCAACCAGTCCCACACCGGCACCTATCTCCAGACGATACTGGTAATCGTCTTGTGCCCTCATCACCTGCAACGGCAAGAGGAACAAGACCGGCAGCAACAAGCATTTACACAAGTTTCTCCTCATGTCTATACCTTATGCGATATGAATAGATTCCCGAGGGTCTTATTCGAAGATAGTCGGGTCCTTGATCCAGCCATCCTTGTTGAAGCGGCCCTTCCATACGCTGCCGTTTCTTACTACCCAGTAGAATTTGTCCTTGTCGCGGCAGAAGCCGAAGCGCTGGGTGGCAGCAGAGAATCCGGCTGGCATGGTTACGAGTGAATCTACACCCCATGTCAGTCCGTTGTTCTTGCTCTTATACCATTTGCCGTTGCTTCCGAGAGCTACGAAGCCAGAATCTGCACCGCAAACGAGCACCTGATCCATCATTGGCATCTTGCCACTCTGGAGAGAATCATATTCTATATAGTTCCATGCGCTTTCTGGAGCATTAGCAGAGTAATCAGCCACATGATTCCAGGTGGTAGCGATGGTATCGCCGTAGCTGGCATCACGGGTTCCCAGGAGGAGTACGTTCTCGGCATTCTTCACAGAAGCGATGGTAGAAACATTCATGCTCAGGTTCTGGGTTGGCAGGAGTGAGAAAGCTGCATCCAATTTCTGGGCAGCCCAGGTTGCGCCATTGTCCTTAGACACGGCGATGCCTGTAGCGGTGAAGGCATAGAGATACTTGCTGCTGGCACCTACCAACTGCTTGAGCTGGCTATCCTCGCCTACCTGATTCCAGGTTGCAGCATCAGTAGAAGCATACACCTTGCCATCTGAGAGGATATAGAGCTGATCGCCCATCTGTACGGCGTTCTGATAATCGGCAGCTGCGAAAGTCTGGTTGGCTGTTACCTCAGCCCAATTGTTACCATCGCTTGCAGCAGTCTTGTATATCTTCATTCCCCCGAGGGTCTTGCCGAATACATAGATATGGTTTCCGATATGGTTTTCCAGGGCAAGCACCTTCAAGTCGCTGAGTGCAGCGAGCTGCTCATTGAGTTGAGCCTTGGCTTGCCAGTTGAACTCATTGCCTTCCTGCTGATGCACGTTCACCTTTACGGTGTAAGTAACGTAGGCATTGAGCGAGTTGTTATATACACGAACCATTCGTGGCTGAGAGAAGTCGATGGAATCGGTGCTTGAATAATACTTTGCCGAGTCGATCTTCTCAGGGCAATTCTTGTTCATGATGAAGATAGGGCTGCTGTTCTTGCTGCTGATGGTAGCCAATACGGCAGCGGTCCTTGTCTTGGTAGGCAAGGAATCTACGTTATAGATATGGCGGGTAGCCTGATCTATATAAAAATGATAGTTAGCTCCATTCACTTTATCAGCGATCAGAGTATCCTTGCCTGCAGTAGTCTTCGTGTATCTACCGAGCTTTCCCAAAGAGAAACTCGTGATGGCCGTATCATTTGTATATTCTACTACCGTCTCGTCGCTGTTCAAGCATGAAGAGAGCGACAAAGTAGCTGCAACAAGTGCTATAAAAGCTAAAAATTTACTTTTCATTCTATCCAATTTTTCTTTTTAGCTGCAAATTTACTGAGAATTCTTTAAAAACTCGACCTTTTCTCCTTATTATTATGCAATTTATTGATTTTAGGCGCATTTTTTAAGTTTTTTAGTGATTTCGAGGCGTAAAAACGAAGAAATCCCGCTTCTTTTGCAAGAAACGGGATTCCATATACAGTATGAATTCGAAATGTCGAATTAGAGCTGTGGACCAGCTGCAACGAGAGCCTTACCAGCCTCGTTGTTTGTGTACTTAGCGAAGTTCTTGATGAAACGAGCAGCCAAATCCTTAGCCTTCTCCTCCCACTGAGAAGCATCAGCGTATGTATCGCGTGGATCCAAGATCTCAGTAGCTACACCTGGCAACTCTGTTGGAACCTTGAAGTCGAACATAGGGATCTGCTTTGTTGGAGCCTTGTCGATGTCACCGTTCAGGATAGCGTCAATGATACCACGTGTATCGCGGATAGAGATACGCTTGCCTGTACCGTTCCAACCTGTGTTAACGAGGTATGCCTTAGCATTGTTCTTGTTCATCTTCTTAACCAACTCCTGAGCGTACTTTGTTGGGTGCAACTCCAAGAATGCCTGACCGAAGCAAGCAGAGAATGTTGGAGTAGGCTCTGTGATTCCGCGCTCTGTACCAGCCAACTTAGCTGTGAAACCAGAGAGGAAGTAGTACTGAGTCTGCTCTGGAGTCAGGATAGATACTGGAGGCAATACACCGAATGCATCAGCTGACAGGAAGATAACCTGCTTAGCAGCTGGAGCAGAAGAACCTGGCTGGATGTTGTTGATGTGGAAGATTGGGTAAGAAACACGAGTGTTCTCAGTTACGCTCTTGTCAGCGAAATCAATCTTACCATCAGCAGCTACAGTTACGTTCTCGAGGAGAGCGTTGCGCTTGATAGCGTTGTAGATATCTGGCTCAGACTCCTTGTCAAGGTTGATAACCTTAGCGTAGCAACCACCCTCGAAGTTGAATACACCATTGTCATCCCATCCGTGCTCATCGTCACCGATCAACTTACGCTTAGGGTCTGTTGACAATGTAGTCTTACCTGTACCAGAAAGACCGAAGAAGATAGCTGTGTTCTCACCGTTCATATCGCAGTTAGCAGAGCAGTGCATAGAAGCCATACCCTTCAATGGCAAGAAGTAGTTCATCATAGAGAACATACCCTTCTTCATCTCACCACCATACCATGTGTTGATGATAACCTGCTCCTTAGATGTTACGTTGAAAGCAACGCAAGTCTCTGAGTTCAAGCCGAGCTCCTTGTAGTTCTCTACCTTAGCCTTAGAAGCGTTGTAAACAACGAAGTCTGGCTCGAATGCCTCAAGCTCCTCAGCTGTAGGACGGATGAACATGTTTGTTACGAAGTGAGCCTGCCAAGCAACCTCAACGATGAAACGAACAGCCATACGTGTATCCTTGTTAGCACCGCAGAAACCATCTACTACATAGAGGTTCTTGTTGCAGAGCTCCTTAACAGCGAGATCCTTAACAGTACCCCAAACCTGCTCAGACATTGGGTGGTTATCGTTCTTGTACTCCTCTGTTGTCCACCATACAGTGTCCTTAGAGTTCTCGTCCATTACGATGTACTTATCCTTAGGTGAGCGACCAGTGTAGATACCTGTCATAACGTTAACTGCACCTAACTCTGTCTGCTGACCCTTCTCGTAACCCTCGAGACCAGCCTTTGTCTCCTCCTCGAACAACTGCTCGTAAGAAGGATTGTGAGCGATTACTGTAGCACCAGTAATGCCGTACTTTGTCAAATCTAACTTTGCCATTTTTTCTAAATGTATTTAAGTTGTGAAATATTTTTTTCTGAAACTTTATCCTAATATTCAAAATGGGATTTCCAAAACCCTTTTTTCCTAAAACCGCCGCAAAGTTACAAAAAATATGTTTTATGGCAAAGATTCTTAGATAATATTCTTGCTTTTTAAAACCTTTTTAGGTTAAAGAATTAAAAAATCGACCAATTCATCTATAATTTGCCATATTGACTTTGCAAATATTCGCCGCAAATCTGCTTCATCTAAATTCATTTTCCACCTATTATATATATAGGGGTTCAGAAGACACATAAAAGCCCATGGATGACACCAGAAGAAGCCGGAAGGAAAAAATAACGGAAAACATTTTGCGGTTTCCGGATTTTGCCTTATCTTTGCAACACCTTTGCTGCATCTTGACAGATGATTTCAGCAGGAATAAACATCGATTGAAATAACAAGAATATAAATACTACGACTTATGAAAATTAATAATCTGAGCGAGCATAACTGCATCATCAACCGCTATCTGGCTGAGATGCGCGACTGCGAGTATCAAAAGAACCGACTCCTCTTCCGCAACAACATCAAGAGAATCGGCGAGTATGAGGCTTTTGAGATTTCAAAGACCCTCAATTACGAGAACAGAGACGTGACTACCCCTCTTGGTGTAGCCCAGGTTAATTTCCCTACCGACAAGATTGTCATCGGTACGATCTTCCGTGCCGGTCTGCCTTTCCATGAGGGTTTCCTCAATATCTTCGACCACTCCGGCAATGCTTTCGTGAGTGCCTATCGCGAATATACCAACAAGGAGCATACCGAGGTGGGGGTTCATATCGAGTATCTGGCTACTCCAGACCTTACCGGCAAGACGCTCATCATCGCCGACCCGATGCTTGCCACCGGTATCAGCATGGAGATGGGCATGAAGGCGCTCCTTACCAAGGGAACCCCTAAGCACATCCATGTAGCCTGCGTCCTGGCTTCGCCAGAGGGCATCGAGCACGTCAAGAAGACTTTCCCGGAGGATAAGACTACCATCTGGTGTGCTTCCATCGACGAGGGACTGAACGAGCACAAGTATATCGTACCAGGCTTCGGTGATGCGGGCGACCTCTGCTACGGAAGCAAGCTCTAAAGCGAAAAACGGCTGCACAGAAAGCCACTTTCGTTTTCACTCTTCACTCTTCACATTTTAGCGTTAATCAGCTAAGTATCAGCAAAATAAACTGGTGAAGAGTCAGGCTTCACTCTTCACCACTCTTCACCTCTCTTCACCTTATCACGAAGCTCAGCCATCATTGAAGACAGAAGCTGGTCATCATTGGAGACAGAAGTTGGTCATCATTGAAGACAGAAGCTAGTCATCATTGAAGACAGAAACGTTGTTCCTGAAATGATTTCGCCCTCCAAAAAAGTCAGGGTGAAGAGTGGTGAAGAGTGGTGAAGAGTCAGCCCCAACTCTTCACCCACAATACATACTGAATATCAGCAGTTTACACTCAAAACGTGAAGGGTGAAGAGTAAAAACGAAAGTAGCGTTTTATTCGCAGGAATACGATGCAGCAACGCTTGCCTTCAAAATTCCTTCACGACCTAACGAATCTTGCCTCACCACGGCAAGATATTGCCCTGGCAGAGGGCAATATTGTGCCGTAGTGAGGCAAAAACACAAATACCTAATAATGGAATGAGCTGCCGCCCAGGAACTCTCGCAAGAGGGAGGTTGGAGGCAGATTATTATAAGGTATTCCCTTGAAATACTTCAGGAACTTCAGCAGGCGGTAAGCCTCAGCAAATTCCTCACAATTCTCCGGCACCTGCTGCAACAGCGGTTCTGCCTGCATCTTGATGACCGACAACTCATAGAGCATCGCCGTGTTCAGCATGGCATCGGCATTCTCCTGGAATGGGAAAATCCACCTGTTCTCTCCGGATCTTACCGATGGCCAGCGGCGGATGGTTTCCTGGGCAGATACACCTCTATATTTATAGTCGCGGATGATGCGGCGCAGCAGACGATTATCCGTTGTAGGGATGTAATTGTGATTATCCAGCAGAATGGTGGTCAGCGCAGAAGCATACACACGGAAAATCTGCTCTTCAGGAATATGCGCCGTAAGCTCCGGATTCAGGGCATGGATTCCCTCTACCACCAGAACATTGTTAGGCTCCAGCTTCAGCTTTTTTCCACTCTTCACACTCTTGCCCGAAGGGAAATCGTATTTCGGCAGTTCCACCTCCTCGCCACGGAAGAGCGCATTAAACTGCTCGTTGAGCAAATCGAGATTCAGGGCATAGATACTCTCAAAATCATATTCTCCATTCTCATCCTTCGGCGTCTTATCCCTATCCACGAAGTAATCATCAAGCGAAATCTGCAGAGGCTTCAGTCCGTTTACGGCAAGCTGGATGCTCAATCGCTTGCAGGAAGTAGTCTTGCCCGAAGACGAAGGCCCTGCCAGCAGCACCAGCTTCACCCCTTCCCGGCTGGCAATCTCCTCGGCAATCTTCGCCAGCTTCTTCTCCTGCAGCGCTTCGCTGATATTGATGATATCCGTAGCATGTCCCGCGTCGATAGCCTGATTGAAGTCACCCACGGTTCTGATACCCAGGATTTCCTGCCAGCGATGATGCTCCTTGAAGATATCAAACATCTTGTCCTGCCGGGTCATTTCGCCCAGCTCATCCGGGTTGCTGACCGAAGGAATGCGCAGCAACATGCCATCATAGTACTTCTCCAACCCGAAGAGATAGAGCTGGGAGGTATTGGTAAGCAGGGTGCCATAATAATAATCCACATATTCACCTATTTTATAATAGGTGGTATAGATGGAACCCGAAGTTCTGAGAAGCTTCACCTTCTCCACATCGCCCTTTTCCTGGAAGAGGGCGATAGCCTCCTCGGTAGGCACCGTGAAGCGGCGTATCGGCATCTTGGAGTCGATGATCTCCTGCATGCGGCGGCGGAGGATGTTCATATCCTCATCTACTACCGGGCGCCCCAGACGGATATCCACATAGAATCCGTTGGATACCGGAATATCGATGACCACATCCGTATTCGGATAAATATCCTGCACCGCCTTGCACAGTACAAAGAAAAGCGTCCGGGTATAGGCACGCGAACCCGACGCAGAGTTCATATCCAGGAATTCTACATCCTTGGAGTTATAAACACGGTAATGCATACCTTCCACCTTGTTATTTACCCTCGCAGACACCGGTCCATGGGTCATTTTAAGGTCAAATGAAGAAAAAACATCAAAAAGTGTGCTTCCGATTTCGACTTTCTGAGATTTTTTATTATTTTTGCAACGGATTTGTATCTTCTGTTTCATTTGTGTTAAAACTATGTTACAAAGTTAATAATCTACAGCCTAACGAAGACCTCCCTGGAGGACGTTCACCAGGCCTGAGCAAGCCCTCAAGCGGAGCATTGCTTACAGAGCGTAAAGTTACGAAAAAAAACGTAAACTTGAAGATTTTGACAACATTAATTAAGTTATAATATGTCGATTTGGATATTTTTTAGGCTTATCGGAGCACTCGCCTTACTGATGTTTGGTATGAAGACCATGAGCGACAGTTTGCAGAAGATGGCAGGACCACAGCTCCGCCATGTGTTAGGAACTATGACCACCAATCGTTTGACGGGCATACTTTCGGGTACGCTCATCACGGCTGCCGTACAGTCTTCTACTGCTACAACAGTGATGACGGTTTCATTCGTAAATGCCGGTCTCCTCACCCTTGCCCAGGCTATTTCGGTTATCATGGGTGCCAATATCGGTACCACACTCACCGCCTGGATCATGAGTGCAGGATTCTCATTCAACATCACCGACTTTGTATGGCCAGCATTCTTCATCGCCATCATCCTCATCTATAGCAAGAAGCGCAAGATCATAGGCGATTTCATCTTCGGTATCTCCTTTATGTTCCTCGGCTTGGGTACACTTCGCCAAACCGGTATCGACATGGATCTGGCTCATAACCAGCCGGTTCTGGAGTTCTTCTCCAGCTTCGACCCTCACAGCTTCCAGACTACCATCACCTTCCTGCTCATTGGTAGTATCCTGACTATGTGTGTACAGAGTTCAGCAGCCGTCATGGCGATAACGATGATTCTCTGTTCTACCGGCGTACTGCCTATCTATCAGGGAATTGCACTCGTGATGGGTGAGAACATCGGTACCACCGTAACTTCCAACGTGGCAGCACTCACCGCAAACACGCAGGCGCGAAGAGCGGCAATGGCGCACATGGTGTTCAACATCTTCGGTGTGCTGTGGATACTCTGCGTATTCCGTCCGTTCATCCATCTGGTTTGCGGCTGGGTAGGCTATGATGACATGATGGAGAAAAACGATCCTCATTTCGTTGCCAATGCAGCCAAGCTGTCGTTCGTACTCGCCGCCTTCCATACCACGTTCAACCTCTCCAATACCTTTATCCTGGTATGGTTTATCCCACAGATAGAGAAGCTGGTATGCAAGATCATCCGTCCTAAGAAGAATGCCGACGAGGATGATTTCCGTCTGCGTTTCATCCAGAGCGGTATCATGAAGACTCCGGAAATCTCCGTGCTCGAGGCTCAGAAGGAGATCCACTGTTTCGCCGAGCGCATCCAGCGTATGTTCGGTATGGTGAAGGAACTCCTGGGCGAAACCAACGACGACAAGTTTATCAAGCTCTATACCCGCATCGAGAAATACGAGGGAATCTCCGACAACATGGAGATAGAGATTGCGAAGTATCTCGACCAGGTGAGCGATTCTCATCTTTCTGATGAGACCAAGGCGAAGATCCGCGCCATGCTGCGTGAGATTTCAGAGATTGAGAGTATCGGTGACAGCTGTTTCAACATTGCCCGCACCCTCAACCGCCGCATCCGTGGCAAGGAAGACTTCATTCCTTCTCAGTATGAGCACATGCACCAGATGATGGAGCTTACAGATAATGCCCTCACCCAGATGAACATCACCCTGGTGGGTCATAAGGTAGATAATGATGCCAACCTCTCTTTCAACATCGAGAACGAGATCAACAACTATCGCAACCAGTTGAAGAGTCAGAACATCAACGATGTAAACAACCATCTCTACACCTACGCCATCGGTACGATGTACATGGATATCATCCAGGAATGCGAGAAGCTCGGCGACTACGTGGTAAACGTAGTAGAGGCTCGTATGGGCGTAAGACAGCATGAGGCATAATATTAGTAGATAGTTAACAGTTTATTGTTTAAGAGGGTGTGCCATAAAACTTATGCCACACCCTCTGCCATTTTTTATCATTATCGATACTTTTGCTTCTTTACTCTTTCGGCTCTACTGCTTCAGGAAGGTCCAGAATCACCCCCAGCCCGTCCGAGAACGGCCTCCCCCAGATTCCACTTGATTCCTCCATTCTGACCTGCTACATAGTTGCAGAGCGGGATACCAGGATGGCTGAGGTTGGAAAGATAAAGCGGCTGATCCTCAACAAACTGCGGACAGGTGAAGGTATCCCCCTTTGCCAGCTTGCTGCTGATGCTCTCAATCACCTCGAAGGAATCATTGCCCCGGTACATGATGGTGAGCACTCTGCCCGGGCACCAGGTCAATCTCACCAGTTCCCCCTTCTGCAAGGCATCCGCTATAAGCTTACTCTTCACGAAGAAGCGGCTGGAAGACAACCCCTCCTGCCCACCTACAAAGGAAGCCCAATCAGGATAGCCCACCATGCGGGAAAGCAAATTGAGATTATACTTGCTCGGGTTGCATGGCGAAGCCACATATCCCCACATACGCTTCAGGGTACTCACCGAGATGGTCTCTCGGGTATAGCCCTCTATCTGACAGGAAAGAAACTCAAAGTCTTTAGGGGTCTTGATAGGTCTTCCTACTAAGGTTTCCACTTCCTGCTTCAAGTGCTCGAAAATATCAGGATTATAATTATCTATCATTTTCTATTCCTTTCTTTTTTTAGCAGCAAAGATACATATTTTTCCCCATTCTCAACCATACTTTTTCCATTTTCTTCATCAGTATTTAAAAATGAACCAATTTGAACCAATCCTGTCTCAAAAGTTTTTCGTAATTTTGCAGCGCAAATAGAAAATATAACTATCTATCAAACATAACCAAATAGGAAACCATCCCTTTTCTGGGGCAGGATTTTCGCTAAGAACAATACATAAACAGGCTCTTCTTTCTTAGAAATTAAGGAAGGAGAGCCTTTTTCTTAAAAAAAAGTTGGGCGATTAAGAAAAAAATCGTATCTTTGCCCCATATCTATCAATACGGAAAGTAGAAATCTTAAAATTACAGATTATGAATAGAATTTATCCTACTCTCAGTTTCATATTGCTGCTCGGTTTGCATGCAACACCAAGCTTTTCGCAGAACGATGACTTTGTGAAACAGTTCCAGCAGTCAAGACAGGCAATGCTGGATGATTACAACAAGTTCCGCAACACCATACTTACCGACTACGATAAGTATATGCAAGGCGTATGGAAAGAATACAAGAAGTTTAAGGGAGATGTGCGCTCGCAGGTTCCTAAGCCTAAGACACCACCAACATATACAGCTCCGAAACAGCCGGAGAAACCGGTTACCGTGAAGCCAAAGATGCCGGTAAGCCCGATCCTGATTCCGGAAGGCGGATTCGGAGATCTCGTAAACAGACCCGACCTCTCGAAGGTACCAGCCCTGCCAGACGATCCGCTGGCTAAGGTTCCTGCCGTTCCGGTAACTCCGGAAACTCCTGCAGAACCGGAGACTCCGAAGAAACCAGATCCAAAGGCTCCTACCGTCCGACCAAAAATAGAGCCGGTGAACAAACCGAAACTGCCAGAGGTGAAGCCTGATATTCCAGACATCGAATATACCGGTTCGGGTATCGAACTGCCGCTGATGCCTGCCGTAGCAGCCGTACCAATCATGCCTGCCCTGCCAAACGTGCCTCACGTCAACATTCCGGCAAGCAAGCAGACCTTCGATGTCAACTTCTATGGTGCAACCCTGCAGATGCAGAAGGCAACCCCACTCGCTTCCATGAGCATCAGCTCTACAGAGGATGTGGTGAACTACTGGAAGAATCTCAAGAAATCAGACCTCAAGGAAGTAACCCAGGCTTTCGCCACCGAATCGCGCAAGATGGGACTCAGCGACTGGGGTTCTGCCATGCTCGTAGAGAAATACATCGATACCGCCATGCCAAACGCCAGCCAGAACGAGAAGATCATCGCTTCGCAGTATGTGCTAGCCAACTGCGGCTATAACGTACGCCTCGCCCTGTGCGGCAACCACGTGGTGATGCTCATCCCTTACGTGGAGCACGTATTCGAGAAGTCGTACCTCAACATCGACGGCAAGCGCTACTACATCTATCCGAACGTAGAGGATGAAGGTTCCTTCCGTTCCTGCGAACTGCCTAAGGGCGCAGAGCTGGGCAAGGATATGGGACTGAGATTCACCGGCAAGATCGTGATTGGCGATGAAGCCAAGCCGTTCAGATATGAAGCTGCGGGCATCACCCTGCAGGGCGAAGTACCAACCGGCGTCATGCCGCTGCTCGATGAATACCCTATCATAGATATTCCTACCGTAGCCGCATCTGTAGTAGATAAGAGTCTGCGCGACGATGTGGTGAAGCAGATCAGAGCACAGGTACAGGATCTCGGCGAACAGGAAGCAGCCAACCGCATCCTGCGATTCATACAGATGGGATTCCCATACGCTACCGATGATGAGCAGTTCCATCGCGAGAAGTATTTCTACTTCGAGGAAAGTCTCTACTATCCTAAGAATGACTGCGAAGACCGCGCCATCTTCTATGCCTATCTGGTACACGAGATTCTCGGACTCGATGTACATCTCATCCAGTTCACAGGACACGAATGTACAGCCGTAGCCTTCCACGAGCCGGTAGAGAACGGTACCTCATACGAGTACAAGGGCAAGAAGTTCTACATCTGCGATCCTACCTATATCGGAGCCAAGATCGGTAAGTGTATGCCTAGCTATGCCAAGGAATCACCACAGATAGAAGTATGGTATTGATACATATATAATAAGGTATAGACACCTGATATAAGCAATAAACGCAAATAGCCGCATCTCACGCGAGATGCGGCTATCTGCATAATTGAAGCGTAACTCTATCATATTCTATTCATATTCCATGATATTCTCAAACTGATTCCATGCAGAATTGCGATAAGCATCGAAGCTGCCTTTGGGAACATACAGGATGACACGCTTGAAATCAGATTCACTGAAGACATCCTGAATTCTGGTCTTCCAGATGGCATTGCCGATGACTGGCGGCAAGGCGCTTCGGAAACAGATGCTGTGCAGATTCGGACTGTTCTCCACCATCTGCTTCATCACATGGAACTTGGTATCCGGGAACACCAGTTTCCTCAGATCAGGCTGATTGGCAAACGCCTTCTTTTCGATTTCATCTATCTTATAGGTCATACCCTGGAAGTTCACCGTTTTAGGTACCTCGATGCAGGAATCCTTGGAATTGGCTGCCCTGACCGACACGACTCCACCGCCCCACGACTTATAAGCCAGGTTTCCTATCTTAAACTCTGCCACCACATCGTATCCACGAGGAGGCTCGTTCACCTTATTATATATAAGCACGCCCGCAGTACTTACTGCCAACATGCCTGAAGCTATCCAGAAGGCAAGCAGGTTGCGATGCAGAGAAAGAATATGCTGGCACATGGCGGTCATATTGGGATATCGCTCCTCCAACGGACGGAGGCAACGCTTCAATCCCAGGCGATAAGAGAAATTCAGCTTCATCTTATCCAGGATAACGCCCACACTGTAGATATCATTGCGCACATCGGTAGGTCCGCCCTTCTGCTGTTCGGGAGAAACATATCCATCTGTTCCCGCCGGTTCCTTCAGTACGGCATAGCTGTCTGTATCAGCCAATCCGAAATCTATCAGCTTCAGCACGCTTCCATTACGGGTAACCATTATGTTGGAAGGTTTCAGGTCGCGATGCACCACCTGCATGTCGTGCACAAACTCAAGCACCTCGAGCAGCTGGTTGGCGATATGCACCCTTTCCTTCTTGGAATGAGGTTGCAGGAGCCACTCTTCCAGAGTCACTCCATCTATCCATTCCATCACGAGGCATTTACCATATCCGTCCACTTCTTCGATACCCGTCACCTCGACAACTCCGGGATGCTGGACATGCTTCATGATGTCGAATTCCTTCTGCAGCAAACCCTGATACACCTCGTTGTTACGCACAGCGGGAGCGAGTGCCTTCAAGATCCACCACCTGCCATCACGTTTGGCACGGATAAGGATATTAAAGCCACTAGCCGAGATTTCTGACATGTTGCTGAACTGCGCAGAAATCGTTTCTGAGGGAGGGAAATAAAAACCCGATACTTGCTCCATGCATGCAAAGATACAACTTTTTATAGAAACCCACACTATTTTTCAACATTTATCTCCTTTTTGAACAAAATCATGGTGATAAATCACCAAAAAGTCGTATCTTTGCAGCCGAAATTGCAATTTTATATATAATTAATGAAGATTTTAGTAACGGGTGCATCGGGTTTTATCGGCAGTTACATCGTAGAAGAAGCCTTGCGACAAGGCATGGAAACCTGGGCGGCAGTTCGCCCTACCAGTTCCAGAAAGTATCTGCAAGACGAGCGCATCCATTTCATCAACCTCAATCTTTCTTCAGAGGAAGAGTTGGAGAAGGAACTCGCTCCGCACGAGTTCGACTATATAGTGCATGCAGCTGGCGCTACCAAGTGTTTGCATGCAGAGGATTTCTATAAGGTAAACACCGAGGGCACCAAGCACCTGGTGAATGCCATCCTTCATCTGGGAATGCCAATCAAGCGATTTGTCTTTGTCAGCTCGCTCAGCATCTTCGGAGCCATCCGTGAGGAGCAACCTTATCAGGAAATCTGCGAGAACGATGTGCCTAAGCCTAATACGGCATACGGCAAGAGCAAGCTTGCCGCAGAGCGCTATCTCGACAGCATCGGCAACAACTTCCCTTATATCATCCTGCGCCCTACCGGCGTATATGGACCAAGAGAAAAAGACTATTTCCTCATGGCGCAGAGCATCAAGCAGCATGTGGATTTTGCTGTAGGATTCAAGCGCCAGGACATCACCTTCGTATATGTTCAGGATGTGGTACAGGCTGTTTTCCTTGCCCTGGACCATGGTATGAACGGCAGAAAATACTTCCTCAGCGATGGAGAAGTTTACCAGTCAGAAGCTTTCAGCAACCTGATTCATAAAGAATTGGGCAATCCATGGATGTTGCGCATCAAGGCTCCTATCTGGGTGCTCCGCATCGTAACCTTCTTAGGCGAGTATCTCGGCAGAATGACCGGTAGGATGTCGGCACTGAACAATGATAAGTATAACATCCTGAAACAACGCAACTGGCGTTGCGACATCGAACCAGCTATGGATGAGCTGGGATATCATCCCCACTATCCATTGGAAAGAGGCGTAAAGCTTGCCATCAAGTGGTACAAGGATAACGGATGGCTGTAAAAAAGCATATCATAAAGTTCAAATCTCAAAGTTCAAAGTAACACCGTGATAAAAGATTATTTTAAGATAGAAAAGAACCCCAAGAAGGGACTCCTGCCACTGGAATGGGTGATGCTGGGCTATATGGCGATAACAGTCATCACCATGCTCTTTACCTTTACCAAGGTAGTGAATCCGGAGTCGATGCTTTGGGGCAGGTTGAGAATTCTGGTCATGACCCTCGCCCTTTGGGGCGTATATCGCATGATTCCATGCAGGATAACGAAGATGGTGCGCATCATAGCACAGATCGCCCTGCTTGCCTGGTGGTATCCAGACACTTACGAAATCAACCGCATATTCCCCAACCTCGACCATCTCTTTGCGGGATGGGAACAGGATCTCTTCGGATGCCAGCCTGCCCTGCTCTTTGCCAAGGCACTGCCATGGGCGGTAGTGAGCGAACTGATGTCGATGGGATACTTCATGTATTATCCGATGATAGCAGCGGTAGTACTCTACTATTTCTTCTGCAGATACTATGAGGCAGAACGGGTTAGCTTTGTACTGCTTGCCAGCTTCTTCATCTACTATCTCATCTACATCTACGTGCCGGTGGTAGGACCCACGTTCTACTTCGACGCCGTAGGAGTGCAGGATATTGCCAAGGGCATCTTCCCGGCAATGGGCGATTACTTCAGCACCCATACCAACTGTCTGCCACCCCCAGGCTATACCGACGGAATCTTCTACCAGCTCGTAGAGGATGCCAAGGAAGCAGGAGAGCGACCTACCGCCGCCTTCCCGAGTTCGCACGTGGGCGTAAGCACCATCTGCATGCTCCTTGCCTGGCACAGCAGAAACCGCAAGCTGCTCTTCACCATGCTGCCATTCTACATCTTCCTGTGTATGGCTACCGTGTATATCCAGGCGCATTATCTCATCGATGCCATCGCCGGATGGATCTCTGCCGTAGTCATCTACTTCATGCTGATGGCAGTTTCAAAGAACATGAAATGATGCGGCATGGAAGATACAGGAAAGAAATCATTTTAATACATCAAACATAAATTAGAATTCATCTAGAACAATGAAGAAACTATTTATTGAAACTTATGGCTGCCAGATGAACGTGGCAGACAGTGAGGTAGTTGCCTCTGTGATGCAGATGGCAGGCTACGAGATTTGTGAGAAAGAAGAAGAGGCTGATGCCATCTTCCTGAACACCTGCAGTATCCGCGAGAATGCGGAGAACAAGATTTACCATCGCCTTGACACCCTGCATGCTGAGCAGAAGAAGGGAAGAAAGGTGATTCTCGGCGTATTGGGCTGTATGGCGGAACGAGTGAAGGATGACCTCATCCAGAACCACTATGCCAACCTGGTCTGTGGACCAGACAGCTATCTCAACCTGCCGGATATGATTGCGCAGTGCGAGATGGGTACCAATGCCATCAACATAGAACTTTCAAAGACCGAGACCTACCGTGACATCGTGCCTCAGCGCATCGGTGGCAACAGAGTGAGCGGTTTCGTAAGCATCATGCGTGGTTGCAACAACTTCTGCCACTACTGCATCGTGCCTTATACCCGTGGACGTGAGCGCAGCCGTGATGCCGAGAGCATCCTGCGTGAGGTTCGCGATTTGCAGCAGCGTGGTTTCAAAGAGGTTACCCTGCTGGGGCAGAACGTAAACAGCTACGGTCTCTCTCCATCGGGCAAGCGCGAGGAAGGCAGCCTTTCCTTTGCCGAACTCCTGCACATGGTAGCCCAGGCTGTGCCGGATATGCGTGTACGCTTCACCACCTCTAACCCAGAGGATATGACCGAGGACATTCTCCACGCCATTGCCGAAGAGCCAAACCTCTGCAAGCACATCCACTTCCCTGCACAGAGCGGAAGCAACAAGATATTGAAGCTAATGAACCGCAAATACACCCGTGAGGAGTATCTGCAGCGCATCGCTGACATCAAGCGCATCATCCCGGGCTGCGGCATCACCACCGACATCTTCGTGGGTTATCACGACGAAACCGAGGAAGACCATCAGGAAACCCTCTCGCTGGTGAAGGAAGTAGGCTTCGACAGCGCCTTCATGTTCAAGTATTCGGAGCGCCCAGGCACCTACGCAGCCAAGCATCTGCCAGACAACGTTTCTGAAGAAACCAAGATAGCCCGCCTCAACGAGCTCATCAAGCTGCAGACCGAGGTGAGTGCCGAGCAGAACAAGAAGGACGAGGGCAAGGAATTCACCATCCTCATCGAGAACTTCAGCAAGCGCAGCCGTGAGCAGATGATGGGTCGTACCGAACAGAACAAGGCAGTGGTCATCGACAAGGGTAACCACCACATCGGAGAGTTCGTAAAGGTCCGCATCACCGGTTCTACCTCTGCTACCCTCTTCGGAGAGGAAGTTAAAGAATAACAATTGCTCTTTAAAAGAAGAAAAACGGAGCAAAAAAGACTCTCCGATAAGAAAAAACTGAATAAAAGAAAAGAAAGACCGCCAAAAGTTTGGCGGTCTTCCTTAAAAACACTATATTTGCACCTATGAAGGAATTTTTGCAAATCTTACGACGATTCGTCCCTCCCTACAAGAAGCATCTAGGGTTATCAGTTCTGTTCAATATCCTGTCCGCGGTATTGAACATCTTTTCGTTTGCAGCCTTGATACCAATCCTGCAGATTCTCTTCCAGGTAGATGGCGGTATCCGTGCCAACGACTATATGGAATGGGACGGAACGCTGGGCAGCATCAAGGAAGTGGCAACCAACAACCTGTATTATTACATCCAGGAGTTTATCGTGGCGCACAGTGCATCGCTGGCTCTGCTGGTTATCGGCATGTTCCTTGCCTTCATGACATTCCTCAAGACGGGAGCCTACTTCCTCTCGTCAGCCACCATCATCCCTATCCGTACGGGTATTGTTCGCGATATCCGCAACCAGCTCTACCAGAAGATTACCTCCCTTTCATTGGGTTTCTTCAGCGAAGAGCGCAAGGGAGATATCATTGCCCGAATGAGTGGTGATGTGCAGGAAGTGGAGAACAGCATCATGTCGTCGCTCGATATGCTCTTCAAGAATCCTATTCTCATTCTCTTCTATTTCATCACACTCATCTGCATCAGCTGGCAGCTCACCCTCTTCACCATCCTCTTTGTGCCACCATTCGGTTGGTTCATGGGTGTTGTTGGAAAGAAGCTGAAGGCACAGAGCACCGAGGCGCAGTCGCTCTGGAGCGACACGATGAGTATGGTAGAGGAAACCCTGGGCGGATTGCGCATCATCAAGGCGTTCTGCGCCGAGGATAAGATGAACTGGCGCTTCAACCAGGTGAATAGCAGTTATCGCGACAACATCATGCGCGTGAACATCCGTCAGCAGATGGCTCATCCGATGAGTGAGTTTCTAGGAACCATCCTCATCGTAGTGGTATTGTGGTTTGGCGGCATCCTGGTTCTGGATTACGGCAGAATCGATGGTCCTACCATCATCTTCTATCTCGTGATGCTCTACAGCATCATCAACCCACTGAAGGAATTCTCCAAGGCGAGCTACAATATTCCAAAGGGATTGGCAAGCATGGAGCGTATCGACAAGATTCTGAAAGCCGAGATCGAAATCAAGGACAAGGAGAACCCAGAGCATATCAGCAGCTTCGAGCATCAGATAGAGTTCCGCCATGTTTCCTTCGCCTATACCGACCACCAGAACGATGAGTTGGTTTATGTATTGAAGGATATCAACCTGGTGATTCCTAAAGGAAAGACCATCGCACTGGTGGGACAGAGCGGTAGCGGAAAGAGTACGATGCTCGACCTGATTCCCCGTTACTACGATGTACAAGAGGGCGAGGTTCTTATCGACGGCATCAATGTGAAAGACCTTGCCGTGCACGATCTTCGCCAGCTGATAGGTAATGTAAACCAGGAAGCTATCCTCTTCAATGCCAGCTTCAAGGACAATATCCGATTCGGCAAGACCGATGCTACGGATGAAGAGATTGCCAATGCTGCAAAGATTGCCAATGCCTACGAATTCATCACCAAGTCGGAACATGGTTTTGATACCGGAATCGGTGACCGTGGCGGCAGACTCTCCGGAGGTCAGCGTCAGCGTGTAAGCATCGCCCGTGCCATCCTCAAGAATCCTCCTATCCTCATTCTCGACGAGGCAACCTCAGCTCTCGATACCGAAAGCGAGCGCCTGGTGCAGGATGCCTTGGAGAAGCTGATGAAGACCCGTACCACAGTGGCTGTCGCCCACCGACTGAGTACCGTCAAGCATGCCGACGAAATCTGCGTACTGCATGAGGGCAGGATTGTAGAGCGTGGTACCCACGATGAACTGATTAGAAAAGACGGATATTACAAGAAGTTGCATGATATGCAGCAGGTGTAATTGAGTAAAGAGTTAATAGTTAAAAATTTATAGTTTTACAGATGGTTAAGATTGTTTATGCATTCTTTTATGCAATATCGCTGCTGCCGTTCAGGTTGCTCTATTGCATTGCAGATTTCGAGTACTTGATGATGTATTACGTCATCAAGTACCGCAGAGGCATTGTGCGTAAGAATCTCACCAGCTCTTTTCCTGAGAAATCAGAAGAAGAGATCATCGACATCGAGAAGAAGTTCTATCGCTGGTTCAGCGATTACTTCTTCGAAGCTGTCAAACTGCTCAGCATCAGTGACAAGGAGTTGCGCCAGCGCTTCCAGGTCATCAACAGCGAGGAGGTGGAGCAATGTTTCCAGGAAGGTCAGAATGTGGCAGGCATCCTGGGACATTACTGCAACTGGGAATGGCTCTCGTGCGTAGGCATCGAACTGCCTAAGTCACGCAAGATGGGCCTCATCTATCATCCTCTGCGCAACCATGCCTTCGACGAGCTCTTCAAGCGCATCCGTTCTCACGAGGAGAATGGCGTGGTAGTTCCTAAGAAAGACATCCTCCGCTATCTGGTGGATTACAAGCGCAAGGGCATCATGAGCATCTTCGGCTACATCAGCGACCAGGGACCCAAGTGGGAGAACATCCACCTGTGGCTACCTTTCCTCAATCATCCCGAAACCCCAGTGTTTACTGGCGGCGAGAGAATCATGAGAAAGATGAACGATGCCGTGTTCTATGTAGAGATGTCGCGCCCGAAGCGAGGCTACTATACGGCAACCTACAAGCTCATCACCCGCGAGCCGAACACCCTGCCGGAACACGAGATTACCCGTCGCTTCTTCCAGATGCTGGAAGCCACCATTCGCCAGAATCCACCTTATTATTTATGGACGCATAACAGATGGAAGCGAACCAGGGAGGAGTTTGACAAGCGATATGAAATCAAAAATGGTAAAGTAATTCCTAAAGAATCATGAGAATAGTTCTTTTCTGTGAAAACAAGTATGCCATAGACATACTTAATCCGATACAAGAACATGTGACAAAGCAACATTTGCCACACGAGATATTGTGGTATATCCACAAACCAAAGATAGATAGTTTTCCATATGCCGACCAGGTAAAATGGACCAATTCTATTCAGGAAGTCTATGACTTCCAGCCAGAGGCTATCTATGTGCCAGGCAACATAGTACCTTACTATCTGCCAGGCGTCAAGATACAGGTATTCCACGGCTATGCCGCAGAGAAGAAAGACCACTGGATTATCCGTCGTTACTTTGACACCTATTTCACCCAAGGTCCTTACTTCACTTCCCACTTCGAGGCTCTGGCCAAGAGATATGGAGATTTCGAGGTGTTGGAAACGGGATGGCCTAAGCAGGATTGGATCAAGGAAAACCAGCATAAATATGATGCTGACCGAGAGAAACTGCTCAGGGAAAGCGGCAAGGAGACCTTAATTCTTTACGCTCCTACCTTCTCGCCAAAACTCACTTCTCTTCCTTATATCAAGGAAGAGCTGGGCAAGCTGGCTAAGGAACGCAATGCTCTGGTAGTAATGAAGTTCCATCCGCTTACCCGTCAGGAATGGGTAGATGAATACCGTGAATGGGCTGCAACCAAGAAGGATGTTCTCTTCATCGACAAGGGAGAGAACGTAACCAAATATCAACTGATGGCAGATACGCTCATCAGCGATACCTCTTCTACCATCTATGAGTTCCTGCTGCTCTCTCGCCCAGTAATCACCCTCGGCACCATATCCAAGGATATCTACTGGGAGAACATCACGGAACCTGATCAGCTGATTGCCGCCTACGACCATGCCCTCACAGACCCTGAGGCGATAGCCAAGAGACAATGGATAGTAGACAACTACGATCCATATTTGGACGGCAACGTATGCCAGCGCATGCTCGACGGAGCAGAAGACTACCTCCGTCGCCATGGTGTACCAAAGAAGAGAAAGCTGAATCTCTGGCGTAAATATACCAGCATCAAGACATTTGGAAGAATCAAAAAAGAATAAAGATATGCTTAATTTTACAGTAGGACCTGTGATGGCAAGCGATGAGGTTAGAGCCATCGGCGCTGAGCAGGTGCCTTATTTCAGAACAGTAGAGTTCTCCGCCATCATGAAGGAGAATGAACAATTGATGAAGCAGTTTGCCAAGGCTTCAGACGATGCCCGCACAGTTTTTATCACAGGTTCGGGCACAGCCTCTATGGAAGCCGTGGTCATGAATGTATTCACTCCTGCCGACAAAGTACTGGTAGTGAATGGCGGTAGCTTTGGTCACCGATTCGTACAACTCTGTGAAATTCATGAGATTCCACATACAGAAATCAAGCTTGAGATGGGGACTCCACTCACGGCAGAAGACCTCAAGCCATACGAGGGACAAGGCTACACCGGCTTCCTCGTCAATCTACATGAGACTTCTACCGGCGTACTCTACGACATCCAGATGATCAGCGACTTCTGTCATCGCAACCATATTTTCCTGGCCGTAGATTCCATCAGTTCTTTCCTCGCGGACCCATTCAACATGAAGGAACTCGGCGTGAACGTAATGATTACGGGTTCACAGAAGGCACTGGCATGTCCTCCAGGCATCTCTGTCATCATTCTCGATACAGAGGCAATCAAGCGAGTAGAGGCAAACAATGTTAAGTCGATGTATTTCGACCTGAAGGATGCCTTGAAGAATGGTGAGCGTGGACAGACTCCTTTCACCCCAGCCGTAGGAACCTTACTGCAGATTCATGCCCGCCTGAAGGAGATAGAGCGCAATGGCGGTGTAGAGAGCGAGAACCAGCGCATGAAAATGCTTGCAGAAGATTTCAGAAGCAAGATCAAGGACCTGCCATTCACCATCGTTTCCCAATCGATGTCAAATGCCGTTACTCCTCTGCATCCACAGAACG
The DNA here is from genome assembly GCF_003468525.1 of Prevotella sp. AM34-19LB. Taxonomy (NCBI): domain Bacteria; kingdom Pseudomonadati; phylum Bacteroidota; class Bacteroidia; order Bacteroidales; family Prevotellaceae; genus Prevotella; species Prevotella sp. AM34-19LB. The sequence goes on from NZ_QSIG01000001.1 coordinate 130,937, forward strand.
CCTCAGCCTACGACATCTTCCTGAAACTGAAAGACGAATATGGCATCTGGGTATGTCCTAATGGTGGCGACATGGCAGAAAAGATATTCCGTGTAGGTCATCTCGGCAACCTGAGTCCAAAAGACAACACCACTCTCGTTGATGCACTGAAGGATATGCAGGCTAAGGGACTGCTATAATATATATAATAAGGTATAGAGAACTTTCAAGATAGAGAAACTTATGGTTAAAGTCATCACATATGGTACTTACGACCTGCTTCATTATGGTCACATCCGTCTCCTGGAGCGCGCCAAAGCTTTGGGCGACTACCTCATCGTGGGCGTAACCTCGGATACCTTCGACCGTGAGCGTGGCAAAATCAATGTACAACAATCCCTCATGGAACGAGTGGAAGCCGTGCGTGCCACTGGCATTGCCGATGAAATCATCATCGAGGAATACGAGGGACAGAAGATTGACGACATCAAGCGACTGGACGTAGATATCTTTACCGTAGGTTCTGACTGGAGAGGCAAGTTTGACTATCTCAACGCCTATTGCAAGGTGGTTTATCTAGACCGCACTCAGGGCGTATCGAGCACGGAGATCAGAAGCGAGCAGCAGGTGGTTCGCCTCGGACTGGTTGGCGAATCGCCTATCCTCAACAAGATAGAGCGGGAAAGCCAATATGTCAATGGATTGGAGGCAGGAAAGGTTTTCTCCCTCAACGACCAATATCTCTCAGAGAATCTGCAGGCAGCGGAAAAGCAGGCTGCCAGTTTTCAGGAACTCCTGGATGAAAGCGATGCGCTCTATGTTATCTCTGCCCCAAGCAAGCACTATGCTCAAATAAAGGAGGCATTAGAAGCTGGCAAACACGTATTGTGCGAATCGCCTATCACTCTTCAGCCTCAGCAATGGAAAGAACTCAAGAAAATAGCAAAAGATAAGAAGGTAGTCTTGATGGATTCTATCAAGACCGCCTATTCCGTAGCCTATTACCGACTCTTACTCTTGGCTAAGGGCGGTATCATCGGTGATATCATGTCGGTGGATGCAACCTGCACCAGTCTCGTAGACTTTGACCCGACCCAGGATTCACAGAAGAGTCTTTACGAATGGAACAGTATCTGCGCCTGGGGACCGACGGCACTCCTGCCTATCTTCCAGCTTCTGGGCACAGAATACAGCAGCAAACAGATAGCCACTCACTTCCTGGACGAGGCAAAACGCTATGATGCCTTTACCAAGATATCCTTCCTCTATCCTCATGCCGTAGCTTCGCTGAAGGTTGGTCAAGGCGTGAAGTCGGAAGGCGAATTGATTATCTCGGGCACCAAGGGATACATCTACGTACCAGCCCCATGGTGGAAGACCGATTACTTCGAGGTGAGATACGAGAATCCGCAGAACAACAAGCGCTACTTCTACCAGCTGGATGGAGAAGGGTTGCGCTATATGCTCCTCTCCTTCCTCAAAGCCATCCGCACCGGCAAGGACTTCTCGTATGTATCCGATGACATATCAGAAGAAATCGTCAAGACTATCGCCAATTTCGAGGCAAGAAAAGACATGGTCATCATATAGATTCGTCTACATGACGTCCATTTCCTTTCTTGAAAGCTTTTTCCTTTTAGTCTTAACGGCATTTATATAATTTAACAACTATTAGTGCAAGAAAGCACAAGTTTCTCTGTTATTATACATATAAAAATAAGCAAAAACAATAATACGATGAATCAGAAATTGTTAAAAAGCCATACGATATTGGCGATTTGTATTCTAATCTTATCCGTCATCCCTGTTGTGGCAATAGGTCCCTATCTCCATCAGTTTGCAGATGACTATGTATTCGGAGCTCCTGTCTACAAGGCTTGGACTGCCACCCATTCATTTGGGGCATGTATTCAGGCGGCCTGGGCAGAATCCATGCATATCTACCAGACATGGCAGGGTACCTATTCGGCATGTTTCCTGATGGCATTACAACCTGGAATTTTTGGCAAATACTGGCTTGTACCGATTATTCTATTGGGAAGTCTAATTCTTTCCACCTATACACTGGGATACACAATATTACGCAGATTGCTACATATCAGCAAATTGGAATACACTTTCATTTCTACTCTATTTGTATTAATGACCGTACAGTTCGTATGGTCGTTCTACGATGCATTCTGCTGGTATAACGGAGCGATGTACTATACCTTATATTATAGTATTTCTTTGTTTCTTGCCTCCCTACTCATCGAATTCCATCTTACAAAATCTATCATAGCGAAAATCATCATCACGCTGGTTTCCGCAGCACTCGCCATATTCATTGCCGGCGGCAACTTTGTTACCGGTCTGGGTATGCCAGCCATTCTCTTTATGGCAATCGTATGGATGTGGGTGGAGAGGAAGAAGACTCCTTTCTTCTTGCTTTCTATCCTTATCATTTATGCCTGCGCTTTTGCTTTCAGTGTATTTGCACCAGGCAATACTGTCCGCCAATCCACAGTCACCAGTCAACCGAATGTGGTTTCAGCCTTCTTTATTGCGATAGCAAAGGGCATAGAATTTCTCGCTGATGCCATTAAAATCACAGAAATACTCATGTTTACCATTCTCATACCTTTCCTTGCAAGATTAGCCAAGGCATCCCACTTTAGGTTTTCTCATCCATGGCTTTATCTGCTCATCTCTTTCCTACTTTATTGCGCCTTCTTTTTTCCAAACAGCTATGCCATGGGAACCAAAGGAGCAGACAGAACACAGAATGTATACTTCTATGTGCATCTGTGGATGATTTGCTTCAATATCTACTATCTTTCTGGTGCTCTTCAGCGCAGAGCGGCTAATCTGGAACCAATAAGCGTTGCTATTGTAAACTTGACAGAGGCAATCAGACTGAAATATAATAAATACTTCAGATGGCTACCGGTATATTACTGGCTTGTGTTGGTACTTTCTATCACAGCAAAGCCAACTACTACCAACAGAACACTCTCCTTGCTGCGTAGAGGAACAGCACAGAAGTTTGACCTAGAAATGCAGCAGCGCGAAATTGCCGTAAAGCAAAGCAAGGCAGATCATCTGGTATTAAATCCGCTTACCGTAAAGATGCCATCCGATGCCTTCCATGATATCACTATTTATCCAGGTTATTGGATTAACCGAGGTATGGCAAACTATTATGGCAAGAAAACGGTAGTAGCATTACCTTTCGATGATGGCGAAGAAACGCCAGCCAAGTTGTTAAAACGCTGCCGTGATGAAGTAGGTCCAGGCGGAATGACCTTTATCGAAGGAAAATAAATCAGAAATAACAATATCATTCATTAAACAAAAAAGGTAAGTAGCCAAAACTACTACTTACCTTTTTTATGTTTCAAGCGATCTTCTATAATCTTGCTGACAGCAACAAACTGATAGATGCCTTCATAGCAGGCACATACAAATCCTTCCTTACCATCACGGAATCCACCCTTCTGTATATAAGCACGGAAGAAACGAACAAACGGACGATAGAACAAAGCTGCCATTCCATAATTGCGGTCTTTCTTCTTTTCTATTTCATTCGCTGTATACTGGTTGATCTTTCCCATCCTGCTGGCAATACTGTCATCTGCCAGATGAACAAGTGCCATATCAGCATGAGCCGCCGGTATCTTTTCTATTCTGCCCTTGATAACAGGATCGGCATGAATGATGGCTGGCCATACGGTATCCTTCCTGATAAAGAAACGCAACTGGTAGTCGGGATAGAAACAATGCATGAATCGTCCCATAAAGCGACTCTTGCGTGGAACATACAAACCCTGTGGAGCATTCTCCTTCTCTATCAGGGAATAAAGATATTCCTTCAGTTCTGGAGTTACCAGTTCATCAGCATCAACCACCAATACCCACTTGCAGGAAGCAGCATCTATAGCAGTCTGACGTGCCGGTTCACAAATCTGATAGTTTCCTCTAGGAAAGACAACTATCTTGCAACCATTACGCTTTGCTATATCCAAGGTGTCGTCAGTACTTTCCATGTCGCAGACAACCACCTCGTCAAAGCCCTTCACTGTATCCAGCACCTGCTGAAGATGGCAGGAGGCATTATAGGTATTAATAACCACCGAGATGCCATTTCCCTGCTCTTGTTCTACACTTGTCTTATCCATATATCTATGCTCTATAAATATTGATCGATACCATTTGTGCAACGAACCAAACGCTCCTTCTTCACCTGGTTCAAAACATCTTTATGCATGTTCTCTTGAGCTTTAGACGCCTCCTTGTGATAAAGATGGTACATGATTCCTCCCATCTTCAGCGCCTTCTTCCGAACGCCAGCAAAATGCAGGCGATAGGCAAACTCGGCATCCTCATGTCCCCATTCCAACAGATCCTCATTGTAACCATTTACCTTGATGGCATCCTCTTTCCAATAAGCCATGTTGCAACCTCTGAGATGGCCGATTCTACGGGCATAGCGAAAAGCCAGCAATCTGCGGAACACATGAGAACGGAAGCTGTTGCTTACATAACTGAAAGGCATGTTCCAAAGATTCACATTGACAACCTTTGTATCCAAAATCTTTTTGGAAATCTGGGCAGACAGCAGCACTCTACTTCCACAGACGAAACATCCTTTCTGAGCCATTTCTATATGGTCTTCTACAAAATGAGAACTCAAAACAACATCTCCATCAACTTGGATGATATAATCACCCGTAGCCTTTGCTATTGCCTTATTCAAAATGGAAGTTCTTCTGAATCCCTTATCTTCCTGCCAAACCCAAATTACCGGTACTGGCATTTTTTCAGCATAACGGTCTATCAGTTTTTTAGTCTCTTCGGTAGAACCATCGTCAGCAATAACAACTTCATCAGGCATAACATGCTGATGCAACACGCTATACAACACGAGTTCTAAGGCTTTAGGCCAATTGTAAGTCGTAATCAATAATGTTGTTTTCATAAACCTAACTTTTTGTGTTTAAAATAATGCAAGATACCTTTGCGATGTGCCCATCGCCAATCGTGTATCTTCTTTGCTCCTATTATTTTTTGTAATATTTTCTCATCCATTCCCCGCAGTTTCACATACTCTCGTGCCACACACTCGAAGACATCCATTCTTCCGGTAAACCTCGTCAGGTTTTCCACACATTCATTCATCGGCGGATAGCCTGAGTAAAACCTCATACGATTGATATCGATAAGCGAGAACGTATAATGACCATCAGCCTGAAGCTGATACAGCACATTGGCGGCATTCAAGTCAATATCGATGATGCCTTTCTGGTGCAATCGATTCACAAAGTGCGCATAATCTGTCGCCATCATCCTGTTGAATTCCTCTGGAGAGTTCAACTGATCGTTGATAGGCATACTGTTATCAATATCAGAGACAAAGTAGCAATAGTCAATAAGTCCCTTTACCCTCGTTTCAATATATCCAAAGCCTTCGGGAGTGGCAAAGCCATCTGCCATCAGCCTAAGGGCATTCTCATAGGCACGGAAAGCCTTGGTAGAGCGGAAGAAGCTATATCCTATCTTCTGAATGAAATTAGGCTGCTTGTATCTCTTCACCACAACTTCTTTCTCTTTTCCATCAAACTTTACATGAAAAGCCTTGATAACATTTCGTCCTTCAAAGATGCAACGTCCCTCCTGCTCGAACACATCTGGGATGCGTTCGATGAAACTTCTCATCTCTTCGTATTTTGGGTTTATCTTTATCTTCATTTGTTTACAGTACTTTTATATTTTTGCCTAGGATGCTTTGGAACTCCAGGGAACATCATTTCCAAACTCTTGTCGGCTAACATCCGTGGAATGACATAAATCTTTAAATAAGTCTTATTTCTATTAACTTGCAGTGCCAATTCATCTAATGACTGCCAATCCGAACAAACCAAACATATAAGTTTCTTCAATTCTTCAAAAGATAATTTCTTTCTCTTCCTCAAAGATTCCATGTTTGAAATGCTAATATTCGGACTTGGTATATTTGAACTTAAGCTTGCAACCTTAGAGCCTGAACTTGCAATATTACTTGGTATATTTGAATCTGAACTTGGTATATTTGGGCTTAAACTTGCAACCTTAGAGCCTGAACTTGCAATATTACTTGGTATATTTGAATCTGAACTTGGTATATTAGAGTCTGAGCTTGCAATATTACTTGTTATATTAGAATCATCTTTTGGAAGATAATATTTCGTTCCTCTACCATACCCATCTTGTACCAACAATCCATCTTGGCACATATCTTTCAGCAAATCAGCAATCTCTGCTTTATGAATATCCAGCACAACTCTAAGGCTCTCATTAGTAACATAGCCATCAATGCAAGCCGCATTAAGTGCCAACAAACGCTTTTGCCCAATTGTCGTGATTTTTGGACCAAATATCTGAGCAAGCCTTTCCTTCGTAGCATCATCCATCAATGACTCCATCATCATTGTCAGCTCCACAATATCAGGCTGAGTTAACAATCTCAACATCGGTACCCGCCAATTCGCAAATCGCCAACCTGCCAGAATCTTATCGACACCACTTCCCGCTTTTTCTGCCGAACCTATCTGCATAAACATCTTTTGCAGAGTCGTATTGCGACAAACGCTTGTACTCTCCTCGTAATACTGTGTCTTGGAAACCAACAAGGTGCCAGGATTAGAAAACACCATTTTATTCGGGAACAAACGCACCACCATTGTAGCATCTGCCGAATAATCGGTATGGATACAAAGATTTACCAATGCCTCACGTACAGCTATATGAGCTGGGGTTTCATCTCGGCGAATATTGTCCTTCAAAATGAAAGGCTTTGGCAAAACTGCACACAAACGAGGAAGGACACGCAGATAAAACTGAAACAAGTTTGCTTCCCAAGTTCCATCTGGGCAAATTCTATTTGTCCATCTTATCTCAGGATTATCCAAAAGTTTTTCCCGATAATCAGGAAAAAAATTAGGGCAGCACTCAGTATCTGTAATTGCATCTTCCTTACCAAACATCAGCACACCTGCAAGCGTAAAGCCCTCTTCCTTCGAACTACGTTCTATACGATAGGCTCCTATCTTTTTAAGAAATTCAAAATCAGACAAAACAGACCAAGGATGGTCTGGCTTTGCTAACTTAAATAATTGTCGATATTGAGCAACAGACTCCATATCTAAATCATTTAATGAATAATTTCTCAAAATGCGGCTATCAGCGGGATTAGAAACATTCGCATCTGAAAACATACGCTGCACTTCTCGCTCCGTACATTTATAATCACCTTCATGATTGCGCTTAAAAGTACCATTATAGGGTTGAGACGTTCTATAAATAGGACGCTGTTCTCTAGATGCACGAGGAATAAAGAATAACATAAGTTTGTGACCATTGTAATCTTCTACCACGACATCTTCTGTTTTTAACAGGTTGCAACTAACCGTAGCTCGATTATTCACATTATTCCAAAAGTCCTTGGTATATTTCTCTATCTGTTCATCAGATAGATTATCTATATAGAACTTACCTTTTCTTTCTATAACTCCAAGCACGATAACTCCTCCTTCACTATTGGCGAAGGCTGAGTAAGTATCCCAAAAGCTACCAGGAAATCCACCGGCAGCACTTTTAAACTCCAAGTCATCACTCTCTACGCTATTCAAGAGTGAATCCAGATAATCCTCGAAGTTTAATCTATCACGTACTTCTAACATACAATTCTTTTATATTCTTAAACAAGATACCTTCCTGGTATCTCATAGGTTGCAAAGTTACGAAAAACTATCAGAAACGCCAAATTTTAGGGAGATAATCTTTCTTCTTTCATTGATACTTGTTTTTTTTATCTATTCTCTTGCAAGTTTAAAGTATATTTAGTATTTTCGCACCGATAACATCATTATAGTTTTCATAAACAGCCACCTTTGCCGACCCGCCATTCGGAAGAGTCATCTTTGGCGGGGTACCAGGCATCGGCTTGGGCGTATGCCGACTATACCAAACTCAGCAACGATATGGATCCTACTCCTTTCTAGAATATGTATCGCAACTGCTGCTATCAGGACGACCTGTTGCTGTCCGGCATCTTATCTTTGATAAAGTTTCATAAATAAATGCCACTAGCATATCGACTTTCAAGAATATTTCGTAACTTTGTACTCAGTCATTGCAAAAAGAAAAGAACTATGGTAAGAGAAAGAAAAAAGCGAATCTATCGCAAGCGAATACCTTATGGTATGCAGAATTTTGAGGATGTGATTGAAAGGGATTGCTACTATGTAGATAAGACTCCTTTCATCGAGGAAATAGAAGACTCTAATATGTACTTCTTCTATATACGCCCTCGCCGATTCGGCAAGAGCCTTACCCTCTCCATGCTTGAAAATTACTATGACATCAACAAGAAAGACAAGTTTGATGAAATTTTTGGCAAGCTTTATATTGGTGAGAATCCAACTCCCGAACATAATAGTTATCTCATCATCCATCTCAACTTTGCCATTATTGTAAGCGACCTAAACGACTACAAGCATGGCATGGACAATTATTGCAGGACGCAGTTTAATTACTTCGTGGATGTATATTCGCATCTCTTACCAGAAGGTACCAAAGAAGGTCTCAACCAACAGGAAGATGCCGTCAACCAATTAAACTATCTTTGCACCCAAAGCAAAAAATCCGGTCAGAAGATTTATCTCTTCATTGACGAGTACGACCACTTCACCAATCAGATTCTTGCTCACAAGGAACATGAGCAGAGATACCGCACCCAGACACATGGCGAAGGATATCTCAGAAAATTCTTTGATACCATCAAGGGAGCAGCAGGCGATACCTTGGCACGTGTCTTCGTAACAGGCGTTAGCCCTGTAACGATGGATGACCTGACAAGCGGATTCAATATCGGCACCAATTACTCCCTGGCTCCGGAATTCAATGAGATGACAGGATTCACAGAGGATGAAGTAAGAGATATGCTGGGCTATTACTCCAGTGTGTTGCCATTCAACCACAGCGTGGATGAACTCATCAAGGTGATGAAGCCATGGTATGACAACTATTGCTTTGCCGAAGAGGAGTACGGAAAAACTACGATGTACAATTCTGTGATGGTACTTAACTTCTTAGACAAGTACATCCGCAACAACTACGACATTCCAAAGAATATGGTGGAGAGCAATGTACGCATCGACTATGACAAAGTACGTATGCTTATCCGTCATGACAAGGAATTTACTCATGATGCCAGCATCATCCAGCAGTTGGTAACCCAAGGATTCGTCACAGGTAAGCTCGTGGAGAATTTCCCTGCCGAGCGCATCAACGACCCAGACAACTTCCTAAGTCTGCTTTTCTATTTCGGCATGGTAACGATAGATGGCACATACGATGGTAGCACCAAGTTCATTATCCCTAATGAGGTGGTGCGCGACCAGATGTATACCTATCTCTTGGATACCTACAAGGAAAATGATTTGACCTATGATAGTTACAACAAGGGAAAGCTGGAGGCTCAACTAGCATATCATGGCAACTACAAGGCATACTTTGAGTTCATCGCCGACAGTCTGAAGCGTTATTCTTCTCAGCGTGACAAGCAGAAGGGAGAAGCATTCGTGCATGGTTTCACCTTGGCGATGACCAGCCAAAACCAGTTCTATCGCCCTATCTCAGAGCTAGACAACGATGGTGGCTATGCCGACATCTTCCTTTCTCCGCTCTGCGACATCTACAAGGATATGGTGGACAGTTACATCATCGAACTGAAATACTGCAAGACCAATACCGCCGATGAGCAGCTGCAAGTTCTCTTCAAGGAAGCCTCTGCCCAAATCTGCCGCTATGCCAATAGCGACATCGTCAAGGAGTCGGTCAAGACTACTAAGCTCCACAAACTCGTAGTTATCTACCGAGGAGCAGAAATGGTAATGTGCGAGGAAGTAACGGAAGAATAAGGCTCAGGAGAGGTTGTCTTATCCACGGACAATCTCCCCTGAGCCTAAATTACGTTAACTTCCAAACTCTTCTCTTGAGCCACAACGCCAAGATGGGGTCACTCATTTCCAGATGCTTAGGGGCTGATATCGTAATCAGATTTTTTACCATCAAGGATTTCTTAAGGCGGGTTACATTGGCGGCAGTACCCAGGCGATAAGTTTCCAATATTGCCGTCTGGGTGAAACCGGTATGTACTCCATTGGTGATGGCATGCAGGAAATTCATCTGATAGGCAGAAAGGTCTTCGGTCTGCTGAATAAACAAGGGCTCGCAAGCATCCAGCAACCGGTCTATTCCATATTTCAAGTCCTCTTCTGTTGCTACAGAATCATCCTGTACACGCAACCATACAAACCATGCCAACTGCTGTACATAAGAAGAATACCTATCTGTTACCTGACAGATTTCACGAGCCAACTCTTCCGAGATATGCTTGCCGGTAGATTCGAATCGCTGACAGATATACTCCACCCAGTCTTTCTCGCTAATCTTATTCAGATAGAAGAAATCTCCAAAGCGATAAAATGGGTAACTGGCATTCTGGAACATCTGTTCCATCATGTGTTTCTTGCTTCCATAAAGGCAGTAAGATACATGGCTCTGCAATTGCCATACGCTACGGAGCTTCTTTGCTTTTTCTCATAATCACTACCTTATTATATACTACTGAAATTCGCATGTAAGCTCCACACGCCCTAAAAGGCAGAAGCTTTCAAATTGCCGAGTGCAGCAAATCTTCTGCAAAGATAGCAAAAAAAAACAAATTAAACAAGGTTGTTTTAAACAAAGTTGTTTAAAACTAGTAACTTTTTACGAGAACCACTATTAATCAACGGATTACGGATAATATCATCAAGAGCTGAACGGGGCGATTTTAAAAACACGGACAAATTGAATTTGTCCGGATGGTTGTCCAACAGGCTTATAACCAAAAGGAAATCAATAAGTTACAAGCAACCGGACAATTTGTCCGGACAAATTCAATTTGTCCGTGTTATTTTTTTATGAGAAAGAAAGAGGGGTTCAGGTATCGAAACAAAAACTAGAGATTCGAGAAGCTATGACTTTACTCCTCTTATGCTATGTTTCTCCACCCACAAAACTACGAGTTGCATTTATTAACACAATTTGCTCCGAACGACTGCTGAATTTCGGACCTTATCACCAGGCGAAATTTGGTGGTTACAAAAGAATGTCGTATTTTTGCCCCCCGCTTACCGGATAGTCCGGCAAACTAACAATTTAATCTCTAAAAGATATGATAAATTTCAATCTTAAAAACTCTGAGAATCTTTTGGCTGCTAAAGCTAGTACACAACCACTCAACGACTTTCCTGTAGATCAGCTTCCTCTCGGACTCCGTGACTCACTCTCTGGCGTAGCCCCAGAGGCTCGCGTGCCTGCCCTCTTCTCTGCCCTCCCTATTGCCGCAGCCTACGCCGACGGCGTGAAGGCGAAGTATTGCGACGGCAGCGAGACTCCGATGGCACTCATGTCTATCATCATCGGCGAACAGGCTTCGGGTAAGGGCGTATGCCGTAGAATCGAGGGCATCTGGGCAAAGAAGATGGATAAGGACGACGAAAAGCCACGTGAGGAGGAGGCATGGTACCAGCAGCACAAGGGCAAGAAGGGCGTAATAGACCCTAAGCCTTGCATCCGTCACATCGGTGATACAATCTCGAAGTCGGCTTTGATGAGACGTCAGCTCTGTGCCGACGGCCACACCATGTATATGTTCAGCGAGGAGCTCGGTTCGATGAAGAGCGTGTGGAAAACCTTCGGCGACTACTTCCGTAAGGCGTTCGACCAGAGCGAGGTGGGTCAGGATTACATCACCGCCACCAGCGGCGTAACCCACGCCCAGCTCAACTTCACAGGCTGCTGCACCCAGAATATCTTCCAGAAATTCTTCACCGAGGATAACATCGAGGATGGCTCCTCTTCCCGCACGATGCTCGCCAAGATGCCAGATACATCCTTCGCACCCCTCAGCCAGCACCACGGCTACACCGAGGAGGAGCAGGCCAACATCCTCAAGGCGGTAACTCTCCTTGAGCGTAGTCACGGCGTGATGGAGCTGCCCCGTATGTGCGAGGAGTTCTGCCAATGGCTCGAAGCAAAGAGACTGCTCGCCCTGGCGAATGCCGACCGTGTGATGGATGTGTATCGTCGCCGTTCTGCCGTCATCGGCTTCCGTTGTGGCATCATCTTCCACATTCTGGAGCAGACCGATGAGGAGACTGATGCCTGCATCCGTTTTGCCAAGGCTGTAGCCGACTACGTGCTCGCCATGCAGATGGAGATGTTTGGCTTGCGTCTCGACAAGCAGCAGCAGGACAACGAGGCTATCCCAGTCTATAAATCCCGTAACACCCTGCTCTTTGCCCAGCTCCCGGAGCAGTTCACTCTCTTCGATGCAAGCCGTGAGCGTGGCGACGGAGCCAGCCGTGAAACCATCCGTAAGATGATAAGCCGTTGGACCAAACGTGGTCTCTGCAAGAAGCTGAAGGGTGGCGACACCGAAATCTGGCAGAAGCTTACCATTTCAGCATAAAGCATCTTGAATCTCCTAAAACAGTCAATCCCCCATCACGCAGCCAAAGCGTGGTGGGGGATTACTGTTTCTGATGATATCACCATTTCATTGCTGATAACACATGAAAAAAGAGATAATGATAAAGATAAAAGCATAAAGTTTCATAAATTATACCTTTGGGTATAATACCTTTGGGTATAATTTTGTAACTTTGCTGCTAGAATAATATAAAAAGACAATATACAATGAAGCGAACAATATTTCCGTATGATTTCTCTCCCTACTATCCGGTAGGGATTCAGCCATGCCCCATGTATGTGGATGTGGCAAATCGTATATATAATAACATCAAGGACATAGACCTTAATTTGCCTAATGCAGATAAATTAAAGAAAGAGATTGCCATCAATGCAGCAATCTATTTTGAGGATAAGATGTCTGATATAGGTCTGTGGAATACCTTTGTTACTAAGCACTTGCTTGCATACATGCACTCATTGCCCTTCTTTGATGATTTTGAGTCTCTTGATAAGAATGAGGTGAATGCCAAAGAAGTAGAACTGCTGGTGTGGCTCGTGCTGTCACGTAACTTCGATGACCGTTTTCTCAATCCTTTAGCTATGGGTGAGGATGCGGCAAATCTCATCATGGAGGTGCTTACCGAGGATGAGGATGTAGATTCGAACGATTCTTTGTATGATTTTATATACGATACAGATAAAGCCAATGACTATTTCAAGTTGAAGGATGTGCTGATATGGCTTCGTCGCTCCTACCTTCTCTGTTCTCCTTTATCAGAGGAAAAATTTAGCCGTTTACTTGATTCATACACAGGAATATTTAAGAAATCTGAAGCTGCGTACTATGCAGAAACGGCTTTCTCTATGGGCAGCGAGATAGGACCAATGGCAGAACTGCCTCATCTGTGGCTGGCTGATATGTTTTTGGAACATGATATGCAAAAAGAGTCAGAAAAGCTACGGAACCTGAATTTCTGCCAACAGGATATGTTTGAGGTGACTGATGCAAATTCAGAATATGCCGTGCTGAAGAATTCAAAGGACGAAGAGTTCAAGTTGAAGAATGCCTATCCTGATATTTTCCGTAAGGGTTCTTATGTTTATACTGCGCTTGTAAAGTATGCTGATAATGACTGGGAGATTAATGGCGTGTTGTTCAACTCGAGCCAAGAAGCGTATGCCAAGATGCATAAGCGTCAAGCACAATTGAGCAGGTCTTATGAACTTGCTTATCCTTTGTATATGAAACGGACGAAAGGGAAGCGTCTTGCATTCTTTGAAGACACCAAACAGTTACAAAAATGGTTGATGAAAATTTCACCGGAGGTAGATATGACAGAGGTTTGCCATCAGTTGCCAAATGGATCACAGGTTGCTTTTATTTCCGAGAAGGCAGGAATCATTTTCGCCCCGAATATTGTTCATGCAATAAAATGCAGCAACAACCCATACTATAAGAAATGTGATGCACATAGATTACAAAAGGAAACGATGGAGGCCGTACTCAATACCAGCGCCATACATCCAGAACTGCTGCATTATCTGCTCGAGAATAACATGTTACAGGATGGAGATTTGAGTTACAGCTACCCAAGCGACTTGGGTAAGGAGATATTTACACATAATATCGACTTTATTGCTCGCCAGCATCGCAGACACTTTTATTATGACCACGATTTCTGACAAGCAGCAGCAAAGAATAAAGAACGAAAAAGACTTTAAGTATATGAACAAGATACCATTCGAATATGGTTCTATCGCAGAAAATGAATATTTCATTGATAGAATTGAAGATAGAAGAGACCTCAAGACTTTTCTTGGAGGAGGCATCAACGTGATGCTAATTTCTCCAAGAAGATGGGGTAAGTCTTCCCTTGTCAAAGCCGCAATGGAAGAGCTGAAGCAAGAGCAGAAGGATGTGAGAGTATGCTATCTGGATGCCTTCAAGATTTTCTCTGAGGAAGAGTTCTACAACAAGTTTGCAAGTGCAGTACTCCAGGGCGTTTCTTCCACTATGGAAAAGAGATGGGCCGACATCGTAAAGTTCGTCCAATCCATATCTCCAAGCCTTACCATCAACAGCGACCCTGTGAATGCCGTAGAAGTAAATCTGAACTTCAAGCCCCTAAAAGAAAGTGCCGAGGAAATTCTCAATCTTCCAGAAAAGATTGCCAAGCTAAAGGCATCCATGTCATCGTGTGCATTGATGAGTTCCAACAATTGGCAAACCTGCCCGATTGGAAGCGCCTAGAAGGAACCATGCGTTCGGTGTGGCAGGGACAACACAGTACGACCTATTGTCTCTATGGCAGTAAACGCCACATGATGATGGATATATTCGGCAACTCGAAGAATCCATTCTACCGTTTTGGACAGATGATGACATTAAAGAAGATAGCCAAGGAATACTGGAAGCCTTTCATCCACGACAGTTTCTACAATTATGGCAAGTCTATCAGCGATGAAATGATAGAGCGAATCTGCAATGCCGTGCAATGCCACTCCTGGTACATGCAGCAATTCTGCTTTCTCATCTGGACTCGTACAGCAACAGAAGTAACAGAGGAAATCTATCAGTCACAGCTCACCAAGCTTCTAGATACCAATGCCGATATGTTCATTACCGATATTGATGGCATGCCTGCCTCTCAAATAGCATTCCTGCGTGCCGTCTGCATGGGAGAGAATCATTTCAATGCCCAACAGGTAGTAGCAGAATATGGACTTGGTGCTCCACGCACCATCACCAAGAACAAAAAGACTCTTGTAGAAAGAGACTTCATTGAGAAATCGGGCGATGGCTTCAAGATGGTTGACCCCGTCTTCGAACTGTGGTTCAAACGGGAATACTGCAACATCTTACCTCAATAAAAAATAGAAAAACTATATAAACAGTCAATCCCCCACCACGCTTTGACTGCGTGATGGGGGATTACTGTTTATGATGATATCCGTGTTTTATTGCTGATGCCGCTCGATATATTCAGCAGCCTGGATATTCGAGAATACATAGTTCTTTAAATCCAGAAACTTAGACTCCTGCTTCGTTTCCTTCAGATTGCCATTCGGCAACACATCATAGCAGAAACTGCGGTTCATCGACGGATTATAGACGAAGCAACGCTGATGGTCTCTTGCTACAATCTGGTTATCTGCCGAATAGAACACCATCGGGCGCTGATGCTTGAGCAAATCTACACCAAAACCCTCGTACTCATAATTCAAATTCATCAGTCCGAAGAGCGTAGGCATCACATCTACCTGCATACCCAAACCGGCATACTGCTGCTGCGGAACACCCGGACCGAAGATGATGAGCGGAATATGGTTGTAAGACTGAGGCAACTCGCCCTCGCTCTTACCCACCAGTTTACCATGATCTGCCTGAATCACGAATATCGTGTTCTTATACCAAGGCTCCCGGCTTGCCTTCTTCAGGAAGTCGCCTATCGCCCAATCGGCATACTCCACAATCTGCGTTTCCTTCTCCTTGGTCTTAGGCTTGAAGAAATCAGGGATGATATATGGCGGATGATTACTCACGGTGAGGATGGTAGCATGAAAGGCTTGCCCGTCTTCGCCTTCTGGTTGATGGTGTTGAGGGCGTAGCCCATCTCAAAATGGTCGCTCACGCCAAAGCTGTTCACCACCTCGCTCTTAGGATAGTTCTCCTGAGAGAAGATGTCATCGTAGCCATTGGTCTGGAAGAAAGCCTTCATGTTGTCATACTGCGCCTCGTGGGTCATGAAGAACATGTTCTCGTAGCCATACTGCTTCAACACCGTGGCGATACCCTTGCGACGCGGAGTCACCGTCCCCTTCATCAGGTTGCGGAACATGAGGGCAGGAAAACTGTAGAGCGTAGCCGTCATACCATGGTTGGTATGGATGCCGGCACTATAGAAATGGGTGAACGCCAGGGAATGATGGTAAAGCGAATCGAGCGTTGGGGTGAGCGGCTGCTGGTTGCCGAAAGTGCCCAGCAGGTTGGCCGACATAGATTCCATCAATATCACCACCACGTTAGGATGTCCCGACTTCATTACCAGGGAATCATTCACCACCTCACGCTTCAGAATATTCGTGCTATCCACCTTTCCCGTGATCCCCAGCCACTGACGGGTATTCATAATGGCCTCAGCGTATGGCATGAGATGCAGCTCCTTGTTCTCCTTGCGCATATCGTCGAGTGCCGAAGTAAGGAGATTGAATGCCGGGTTGATGCCGAGCTGGTTGAGGAAGGAATCCTCGCAATAGTAAGCCTGGCTCACCTTGATAGGATTATAGCCCATTCTGCCACGGATGCCGAAGAGGCAGGCGCCAATCATCACCGCAGAAATGAGAAAACGGCTGCCTATCAGCAACAGATGCATATTGTCCTTTGGCAACAGGAAAAGCCCCTCGAAATAGCGGCGCAAGCGGACGAGCGCATAGATAAACGCCCCCGTGAATACGAAATAGAGGGCGATATAGAGCCAATAGGAAGACTCCTGCAAGAGCATGCCCGATGTAGTGGCAACATAGCCGAACCACCCGAAGATGCTGGAATTGATGTTCTTGAAGAAATACTGGAAATAAGGGGTATTGGCTGCCGAAGGCATGAAGGCGATTGCAAACCATGCCGCATACCAGATGTTGATGCCACGCAGCAAACGGCGATGACACCACCCCAGGCTGGCAGCAACAAGGAGCACAGCCACAGGCAATACCGAAATATAACAAGCAATGACATTGTCGAACCATACACCCTTGACAAACGCCATCACCCTACTCGCCTCTGCATCTACTACCATGCCATGCAGGGCTATGAATTCCACCAATCTGAAAAGAGTCATCACCAGCAATGCCAATACATGCACCGAAAGGAGATACCCCAAAGCCTTAAAATATCGTTTCATCTTTATTCTACTTTAGAAATCGGGTGCAAAGTTAATAATTATATCCCAATAAAAGCAAAATTTCCTGCCTTATTCTGTCTATAAACAAATAATTATATGTAACTTTGCAGCCAAAATAACATAATAAGACTTCGATAAGACATGAACATCAAGTACAACAAAGCCCTATGGCTCATCATCATTCTGGCTATCGTGATGATGACTCCATTCCTCGGACTCTCTGATTTCAACACCAAGGGAGAACCTCGCGAGGCGGTAGTTGCCTACACCATGCTGGAACATGGCAACTGGATATTGCCTATCAACAATGGCGGCGACATTCCTTACAAGCCACCTTTCTTCCACTGGTGCATCGCCTTCTTCAGCCTCATCGCCGGCCACGTGAATGAATATACCTCGCGTCTGCCGTCAGCCGTATCGCTGATTTTGATGACCATTGGCGGCTTCGTATTTTATGCCAAGCGCAAGGATACACAAACCAGCCTCATCGCAGCCATCCTCACCCTCACCGCTTTCGAGGTGCACCGTGCCGGAATGAACTGCCGTGTGGATATGGTGAACTCTGCCTTCATGGTGGGTGCCATGTATCTGCTCTACCGCTGGTGGGAGAAGGGAAAGCGCCAGCTGCCTTGGCTTGCCATCCTCTGCATGAGCGGCGCTACGCTTACCAAGGGTCCTGTGGGCATCATCCTGCCTTGCTTCGTGATGGGCGTATTCATGCTTACCCAGCGCGAGAACTTCTGGGGCATCGTATGGCGCATGGCTTTAACTGCCCTGTTCTCGCTCATCATCCCGTTCTGCTGGTACTATGCAGCCTATCTGCAAGGTGGCGACGAGTTCCTGCGACTGGTGAAGGAAGAGAACATCGACCGATTCATGGGTAAGATGGCATACGAATCGCATGAGAACCCGGCGTGGTATAACCTGCTCACTCTCATTACGGGTTGGTTGCCTTACACCTTATTATTACTGTTCTCGCTCTTCATCCTGCCATGGAAGAAGTTCTCGAAGACCCGGTTCCTGGAGAATGCGAAGAAGGCTACTCCGCTGCAGGTGTTCACCTGGCTCGCCTTCCTCCTGGTGCTCTTCTTCTACTGCATCCCTAAGAGCAAGCGCAGCGTCTATCTGCTGCCATGCTATCCGTTCATGGCTTATCTCATCGCTGAATACATCGTCTGGATGATGAAGGAGAAGGTGGGAGCCATCAAGGTATATGCAGGGGTGATTGCCTCGCTGGCAGTTATCCTCGTGATTGCTACGCTTGTTATACGAGCAGGCTGCATACCAGATACCATTTTCCATGGCAAGCATGCTGCCGACAACATCGCCATGCTCCATGCTATAGGGGAATCTACTCATGGTATCCTATTCTACGTATGCTATATGTTTCTTATAATAGGGGCTTATCATATATTCAAGGCACTCAAGAAAAAAGAGACAAGCCAAATGATGAAATATACATTGGTGATGGTTATCGCACTTTTCATCACACTCGATTCCACCTTGCAGCCTGCCGTGCTCAACACCAAGGCAGACAAGCATCTGGCGCCAGTTATCGAAAAGAAGTTTGATACCAGCAAGCTCTATTCTTATATGTCGGTAGATATGCTGCATTTCTTCAGCCTCAACTTCTATCTGGGCGATAAGATTCAGCAGTTTGACAAGGTTCTGCCACAGGATGGCGTGCTGATGATTCCTGAAAGCGACGTGCCAGACTTCAAGGAAAAATTCGGAAGGGACTATACCTTCCAGAAGGTTTGGGAAGTAAAGAAACTCGTAGAATGGCATCATCCGGTAGGCTTCTACCAGTTTGTAAAGACAAGTGCCAACATCGCACAGAACAGATAAACAAAGATTAGTGATTAGATACAAAAATGAGGGTGCGTCATGGACTTATGACACACCCTCATTTTTGTATTTGAATAATTATACTCTTTCTTCGATAAAGTATCGAGGGCGGCGCTTCACCTCGGTATAAATCTTGCCGATATAAATGCCCGTAATGCCCACGCCCGTGGTAATGATGCCACCGATAAACCACATGGAAACGAGCAGGGAAGTCCAGCCCAGAATGGTCTTGCCCTGGAAATGCTCCACCAAGGCAAAGACAATCATGATGATTGCCACCAGAGTCATCGCCAACCCCAGGAAGGTGATAAACTTCAATGGTGCCACGGAGAACGAAGTGATGCCATCGATGCTGAAGCTCAGCATCTTGGTAAGCGGATACTTGCTCTCGCCAGCCTCGCGAGCCTTGCGGTCGTAATAGACGAATCCCTCGCGGAAACCCAACTGGCGGACGATGGCTCTGAGAAAGAGATTGCGCTCGGAGTACTGCATCAGAGCCTTCAGAGTGCGGTTGGTCATCATGCGGAAGTCGGCATGGTTATACACCGTATCCTTATCCACGCTCTGCATCAGCTTATAGAAAGCCTGTGCGGTGAATCGCTTGAAGAAGGTATCGGTCTTACGCTCCTTGCGCACACCGTAGATGATATCCTTGCCTTCCTGCACTTGTTGTACCATATCGATGATGACATTCTCATCATCCTGCAGGTCGGCATCGATACTTACCATCGCATCGCAATGATCTACCGCCGCTTCCATTCCTGCCCAGAGTGCATTCTGATGTCCCCGGTTATGAGATAACTTGATGCCGTGTACATACTTGTGTTCCTTGGCAGCATCAGAAATCATCTGCCAGGTACGGTCACGACTACCATCGTCAACAAGGAGCAACTCCGTGTCGGCGTCTGTTTTTACCTTGATGGTTTTGATCAGATTGCCAAGCACCTCCAGGGTCTTCGGCAATACCGCTTCCTCGTTATAGCAAGGAATCACTATGAATATCTTCATCACTTCTCTTTTTTCGTCGTTAGTATAGATACTTATCAATTGCAAAAATACCCCAATATTTTTACATACACAAATAAAACGCCAGTTTTTTTATATTCTTGCATCATATTCCTGAAAAGAAGGACTGAGAAAGCAGGATAACCCCCAGATTTCACCACTTCCACTTCACCTGCATCTCCAGATCCATCTGATGAGAACCGGCTATTTCCTGCAAGCCGGAAGAGATGTGGGTGCGGTCGAAATAATCGGTGCTGCCCAGCTTTGCGATAACCAGCAGATGATGGCTGATTTCCGAACGCACCACCAGGGCATAGCGGATGCCCTCGCCAAAGTAACTGCCAAAACTCATCTGATAGAGCAAGCCCGGCTCATAGGCATAGATGCGACTGGCGAAATCCTGGGTGTGAAAATAGCCAAAACTGCCCTGCAGCCTCAGCCAACGCCAATGATATCCGAGGTTTTCATTCAGCAGATAACCGCTGCTGGAAGCATTCGGGGTGCCGCCGGAAGCATTCGGGGTGCCGCTGCCCGCATTTCCTTCCCGGTACTTCGTATAATCCACACTCGTCTTGGAACTCCAGTTTTTCGTGGTAACGCTGGCATAGAAACGGAGACGCCCGGTAGCGTTTCCCGCCTTTTCCTTATAGCGGACCCGGGCTCCCAGTGTCCAGGAACGGGCAGGAAGATAAAGGATATTCAGCAGATGATCCCAGCTCTGCGTACTCTGGCGGGTATGATACTTAGGCCAGGCAAAATAGGCAAAGTCGCTATAGGCGGTAATGGTCCAGCGACTGCCTGGCGACCACGTAGCCCCCACATACACACCATTTTCATCCTGCACGCTGCTTCCCTCGGCAAAACTGTTGCTGAACAGGGAATAGTATCTGGCAGAATAGAACCGCTGCACAGCCGTGAGCGAGAAATGATCGGAAAACTGATAAGATGCCGCATTGAGCGTGGCGACGGCTCCACAATCACCTGTTGCCGTTTCGCCACCTATCGTCCAGCGATGGGAAATATAGCCATAATCTACACTCACATTCCAGAAGGCATCACCTTCGGGAGCAAACCGCTTGTACAACTGCACCTTTTCTGGCATCAGCGGAAGGGAGAACGAGGTATAGAAGCCGGTGGCTCCAATATGCCAGCCCTGATGACGATAGTTGATGTTGCCACCCACCAGCGTATTGGAGGCTATATCCTGCCTGGCTATCTCCCTGCGTGTACGGTGCAGACCGGTCTTGAGTATGGTCTTGATGCCACCTTCATCACTCAGCGTGGCATCTATCTTGCGATAAGAGAGGAATCCGGTAAGGTCAAGTCCCTTCAACAAGGTATAGGTGGCTGCTGCTCCCTGCAGATAGTTGGCAGAAGAGCGGGAGGAATGAACTTTGACCTGGCTGGTGGTTCTGCCCAGCGAGGACAGCACCGAGAGTTTGCCGAAACTGAAGTCGTTATTGAGAATCAGTCCCATTCCCTCGTGCAGCCGATACCTGCCCAAGGTGATATTCTTCCATCTTCCCAGTTTCCTGACTTGCAGATAGAAGGAATAGAAATCATATCCCAGGTTGTTCCTGCCGCTTCCGAAAGGTTCGCCCGCATCCTGGGCACCAACGAATCCCATCTTCACATAGTCGCCATACCTGAACTGATAGCGCACCCCGTGCCTATACTTATATCCCAGGTATCCATCGGTTCCCTTGCCATCGCCCTTGCGCTCATAGAAAGGCACTTTCACCATTCCCATCACCTCGTGCTTGCCATACTTCAGGATATTCTTCAGGCTCGGGAACTGCTGGCGGGGAGTCTCGTCGGCTACATAGAAGAAGCTGTTCATCAACTGCCGCTGATACCAGCTGATACTGGGAATGAGAGCCAGTTCTGCCATCGTCTTCATCCCATGATAACGATAGAGATATGCCTGGATATCCTCTACCTGCGAAGGGGTGAGGAAAGGCAGATGCGCCATCTCTTCGCGGGTAGCCGTATTCAGATTCAGCGGATGCTGCGCCAGCTCCTCCAGTTCCTCCTCATAATCCTCCCAGGCTGTCTGTTCGAAATCCTCCATCTCCGAGAGTTCCATCAGATATTCCTGCCAAGGGTGCGAAGGGGCATGCTTCTCCTTATCTTCTTCCGGCAGGGAAGAGGAGCCTTGGGCACAAACAGAAGGGACATAGAATAACTGGGAGCTGCCTATGAGAAACAGTTTCAACAAAAAGCGGATGATAGGTTGCCAATACTTCATAGACAGGCAAAAGAATTATTAAATTTCCACAAAGATACTGCGAAATTCTGAAAATGAGTAAGAAAAGAGCAACTTTCTTTCTCTAAATGGGAAATTATCTGTAATTTTGCGGCATAATTAGGAATAGAAGAGGATTACACCTCTTTATATATATATAAGAGATGCTCCGGACAGGAAGCGGATATTTTAATTGGATCAAGAAGATTTTTATGAAACAGAAGATATTCTTTTTGCTGGCGATGCTCTTCTGCATCACGTTGCAGACAATGGCACAGACAGATGACGACAAGCCTGAAAACAAGGAAGTCGATATGGATGCCCCTACCTTCGAACCGATGGTGAAGGTGGGAAAGGTGCTGCTGGATAAAGACAGCATTCAATACGTGCAGGTGAACAACGTGTATGTTTATCCACAGCCGGTGTTCAAGAACGCCAAGGAAAGAATGGCGTACAACCGTCTGGTATATAACATCAAGAAAGTTCTGCCGATAGCCAAGGAGGTGAGGAAGATCATCATCGAAACGGGTGACTATCTGGAAACCCTACCCAACAAGAAGGCGAAGGATGCGCACATGAAGCTGGTGGAGAAAAGCATCAAGCAGGAATATACACCGAGAATGAAGAAACTCACCTATGCACAGGGCAAGCTCTGCATCAAACTGGTGTATCGTGAGTGCAATTCGTCCTCCTATCATCTTATCCAGGCATTCCTCGGTCCTATCCGTGCCGGCTTCTATCAGGCTTTCGCCGCCCTCTTCGGTGCCAGCCTCAACAAGAAATATGATCCGAACGGAGTGGATAGGCTTACGGAAAGAGTGGTGAGACAGGTGGAATCAGGGCAGATTTAATCATACTACTTATCAAGCAAACACATCCTCACTTCCTTTCAAGATGCTCTGATAATATGTTTTTTTCGACATAAATTGGTTGATTTTACGACCTATTTCGACCTCAAGTGAGCATATTGGGTCGTAAAAAGGTCGTAATTTACAAATTAGTCTTTTTACGACCTAATTATCCACTTTCGTCCTTTGGTTGTTATTAATTTATTCTCATCCATCTCAATAAGCAATTTGCCCACCATACGCAGTTGTTGTTCCTCTGTCTTGTTGGAAGGAAGTACATCCCTTAAGTATTCATAAATACTGTCTCGCTTTGCCCCTTCGTCACCTGCGTTTTGTAAGAATTGCAGTATCATCTGGCGTAATTTCTCCTTATCCAATCCTTTTGTCTTCGTATAAGAAGGGAGTTGATGCGTATTTTGGGCTATGCTAAGAGAAATGTTGTAATGCGGAGCATCACCTTCAATAAGTCCACGTTTGAGCAAGTCTTGTGCCACATCTTCATGTATTATCCTACCTTTTTGAATGGCATCAAGCGATATGCAGTCCCATAAAGAAAGAGTGTCATTGGTTTTCAACAAATCAGTGTATCGCTTATTGATTTCATTACCATAGATACGGACAACCACTTTCTTCTTTAGCTGGTCAATCTCATAGTCTGGCATAGGGAAGTGTCTGCGCCATTGCTCATTGAACATCTTCTTAATACCACGACTTACGGTATCAATCATGTTGAAATCTACCATCGCCCTACACAGACATTCATTGCGGAAATGCGTTTGAGGTTCTTCGTTCCTCAGAGCATTCTCCAAAGTGCCAGGGATGAACGTTCCTGCATTAGAGTAATACAGATAACCAGGATTCTCTACGAAATTGATGCGTTGTTGAAGAGTGTAGTCCTGATGAGCGATGCAGTTATGAAGAGCCTCACGAATGGTGTAGTCGTCATACTGCTTCATCGTGTCAGGGAAAAGTGTACCCCCAGGCATCTCACGCAATGTCAGGTTCTCTATCTTTGAGAGGATTTCGTCCACAGTCAAAATGAATGGAACAGTAAAGTGTTCGTAGTCCACTACATCTGTATTTTTATCTCTACGAGTCCAGGTTACTTGTGCAACAGCAGGACGAAGTTTGAAAGCCGATTCGTATTTGCCCAGTAATATGATAGCAGCACGTGTAATGCCACCATTTCGTGTCAGTCCACACTTGCCAAGGAATGTCTGAACGTTCCAGCCATTCACTTCCTCCGCAGGTATACGGCTGTGCACTTTCTTAAACATCATGCGAGCCTTGGCAACAGCCACTTCATCCAAATCATCTATTGTAGCATCAGACACAATCTCAGCAGACCAATCTTTGGCTGCATAGATTGGTTCTTCAAGGATGACAGCCATCCTTTCTTGTGTCATCTCTACCAAAGAATCCTCTATCCGTTGCCATGCTTTCTTATGTGCCAAGACAGGACGACGTGGCAAATGCTTTGGTATATGGATAATCCACACCGTTTTATGGGTATCATCTGTAATGAATTCCTCTATGGACAGTCCTTCGGATGAAAGGTATGTGCATTGTTCCGTCAATTTGAACGTTGCCGACTGCGTATTGGCTGGTTGTCCATTGAAGGTCAGCCTTGAAATATCCGTCCCGACTATTTCAAGCGTCTTGTCCTTGACACCAATCACCAAGTGTCCACCCTCCATATTGGCAATGGCAGACACATACGAGATAACATCGTCTTTCTCGTCACCGCAAAAAGAGTTCTTCAAGTTCTTGAACTCTTTCCATTCGCATCGTGCATTCTCCTGCGGATATTTGCGGAGAAGATATTGTTGTAGTTCTTGTTCGAGCATAATCTTTACATGACAATTTTACTTTTCCTCCCTGTGCCTATATCCATCCTTTGTTTTGGGCTTTGATAATGCAAGAAGTGTCATTGCCTATCGGAAAACCGACATCCTGAGTCATCCAAGGTAAATTTGTCAAATAAAATACCCTTATATAATTAACAAGAAAATGATATTCATCGCTGGATAAATCAACTATGTCAAACACGCCTTCCAAAAGAATTGTAACTCTTTCTTTACTTACTGAAAGTTTTTGGATATATTTACCATTTTCCTTATATAATTCAACTTCTGCATGACCATTAAGATGCCATGTTCCATCATTAATAAAAATCAAACTTGGCGAACATGTTTGCACATCTCCAATAATCTGTTTCAGTTTTAAACAATTAAGTTTTGTAAGGATGCTTTTAATTTTTGTGTTATCGGCCATTTGTTCCATTTTCTTTGCATTCATGGTCGCATAGCTATTTAATAAAGATACAAAATCCTTAAATGTTAAAGAATTATTATATGTATAAGAAACTCCTAATGATTTTTTCATTCCATTAATATACATACAATGTTCAAATGTATCCTCCTTGAAGAAATGACTTTTCTTGCTTATACGATAAAACGTATTTGGCAAACGTGAAATTTTATAATCATCATTTATTATAGCCATAATATGATATTTTCTCTCTAAATCTCTTTGATAATAAAGTTCAATAATAACATTGTTTGACGCTAATGTGTTTCCCTTATATTTTATGGGGATATAAAACAATACTTGGTAGAGCAAAATGTTTTCTGATAATAGATGCTACATCGTGTTCCGTATAGATAATTCTCTTTATTTTTTGTTGTTTGGCAAGAAAATCTTCGCGAGTTTTATCTCTAAGGGTTGACGTTCTATAGTTTCCTTGTTCGCTAACCTTTGAATCACTAAACTCAATGTGAAGTTTACGAACCAATTCCATTCTCTCTTCATAAGTAAGCGTCAAGTACATACATTCAGCGCTTTCTATTGACATAATAAATGTTACAAAATTGGTATTCCCTTCTATAGGGAAAAAGCGCCCTTTATCTCGTATTATTGGATAAAGTTCTACAATACTTAGATCTGCTATAAGAACATTATGCACTCCATTTTCTGCTTCTTTCAAAGCTATATGAAGATTGAAGTGAGTTTGATAGCCAAAATCATTCCAATTACCATAAGATAAAACATATTTGCTTGAAGCAAGGGTATGCAATCCTGATAATTCATGAACACAAGTCCATAGTTTCGTTCTTTCCATAATATAAGTTTTGAATATGTTATAATCTTAATAACAATAGTTCGTTAATAATTCAATAATGTGCTAAGCAGCTATACGCTGTAAGCACGAGAGATCTTTGAAAATCTTGCTAATTAAAGTTCGGTTCGGGGTGTACCCGCTTGCTTTAAAAATTCGTTTCACCAGATAAATGTTGGTCATCAGTGACTTGAATGAAGACATAGAATATTCCATTCCCATCTCCTTCATAGTTACCTTGGCAACATTTAGTGAAGTGAAGAAGCATTGATAGCAAAATCGAGTTTCCACCTATTGCGAGCCTGCCAGTCCATAAGACCAGTATAGCCTTTGGCATCACGAAAGCAAAATTCGATCTGGAACCTGGTTCTATAATAAAGAAGTACTTCTTCCCCGAAAGTGAGGTGTCTGTAGAGAAGAATAGTTTCTTCTTGCCATTCGGCATCTGCCAGATGACAAGTCTAACTTTACACTTGAGAGCCTTGGAATAGGCTATCAAAGTATAAGCTGTTCCTTCTATATCTTTCATCTCCATCTTCTCCATTCGAGTGAGGTCAAGATTTGTACTTGTAGAGAAGTAAACATCTGCAACCATGAGGGTTGAGAGTTTGAGAAGTTCCTTGCGATAACGCTTAATGACGCTGATATAGAAATCTACCATAGTCTTGTTTCTGAGACTCAGTTCTTTATTACTTAGCGACTGGTGGGCTCTTAACATCATGCAGTCTTTGGCATCAATATCAACGAGACCAATACCCAAGATTTCGAGACCATGTTTAACAGACTGTGCACATCCTGACCAAAAACGACCGATATGTGGAGTATTCTTGCCAGCTTTGCTGATGTAACTGGGATCAATGGCAATAGTCCATCTTCCCTGTTGACCGAAGATTTGCAAAGTTACTGAAAAATCAGCGACTTAAACAACCTTCCACAGTTAAGCTTTCATAACCATTTCTTAATATAAGCTATTGATTTACAAACTATTAAATATTAATCTAACGCAGTATTGTTAATCATTGATTATCTTTATAGCACCTTTGGGTATATAAGCGGAAGCAACCAAATAGCTCTCAAATAACTCCACAACCACTCTCTGTTGTCCAGCAATCCTTGCCACTCTTCCATGAACGCCCTTGAACTCACCTTCCGCCACAACAACGTTGTCACTCAATTTGAATTGGATGTTGTCGGAAGTAACCGGGATGACGTGAGGATTTTTAATGGACGTTAGACGGATGAAGTTAGCCATTGCTTCGTCACTGATTGTAAGTGGAGGATTGTAATCAGGATTGCCTTGAAGATGGATTGTGTGGTCAAAGTAGTAGCTGAGCAAGGCTCTACTTTCATTCGTCACAACCTTATTGCCGTGAATCAAGGTTTCTACTTGTTCTACCGAGGCATGAACAAATATAAATGAGGGGAGAAGAGGCTCTGTTATGATTCGCTTCTTACCTTGCTTCCTCACCTCTTTATATCGCAAAGGAACATAACATTCCAATCCTTTAGCTTCTACAAACGCTTTAGCTTTGATAATTCGCCCATACGAAACTCGCAGAACAAACCATTGTCTGTTTGTATTAGGCACATTCTCTACCGACACCCCACCTTTGTTCTTTGAGATGGGGGGCGTACAAGAGGTAAGTCTTGCACTTGGACACGATGAACCTGTGTCAGTAGGTTGCCCATTATACAATGAAGCATTAGCCGCTAAAGGCTGTTTGATTTTATCTTCCAATATTATATTCAGAGGTTAGATGAAAACCAATAGACCTTTCTTCTTCAGAATTGTCACATTTTGACTACAAAGATAAGGAAACTTGTTGATACGAAAGAATAAATTATAGAGAATCTTTGCTTACCGCCTGCATTTTAACAAATATGAGGTCGGTTGGTGCACCATATGTAATAAATATCCACACAGAACTTGCTCCAGTTTGTGAAGATTACATTAAGAAAACCGATACCCTTAGGGAAAGAAGCATTCCTGATAATAGGAAACGGCTTCCAGCCCTAAGGGTATTTTTTGACGGAATAAGGGAATGTTATGGATACTAGTAGAAGAGAAAATCTATACTATTAGGAGTATTTGTCTATACTATTAGAAGAAAAAGTCTATACTATTAGGAGAAATCTCCGTTCATAAGTTTTGAATGTGCGTTCAGCGTCGTTGAATGTACATTCAAAAGCGTTGAACGTACGTTCAACGACGCTGAACGGAAATTTCTCCTAATAAAAAAAGAAATGCCCCTAGAGGTAACTGCTTTTTCCTCTAGGGACATTCCTTTTTATTCCTCGGTGTAAAGCACCTGAATCATAGTCTGACCCACTGCCTTCAATACGTTCTTATCCAGATGAGCCATATCATCGCTCACGGTGTGCCAGGTAGGACCGAAACTGCTCTGCTGGCAATCAGGATAGTAGGCTATCACATCAATGGTAGGAATCTTCGCCTTCTCGTTTACCGGGATATGATCATCCGTAATCATACCGCCATCACTCTTAGGGAAGAAACTGCCGTAACCAGCCTGACGGGCAGCAGCCCATACTCGCTTCACGATGCCACCAGCATACTGCATAGACATTCCTTCGCGGTAGAAGCGGGCTCCCTGACCGCCTACCATATCCAGGAGGATACCATAGCGAGGATTGTAACCCTCTGGCTTGTTCTCGCTCCAATACTGCGCACCCAAAGCCCAGCTGTTGCCATCATCCTGTGCATCAGACCATTGAGGCACGCCCCAATCCTCGGTATCGAAACATACGAAATCTACGCCGATATTTGGATTCAACTTCTTGTCTGCCTGCAACTGGCGTGCAATCTCCAACATGACGGCTACTCCGCTGGCACCATCGTTGGCAGCCATTACAGGCTTGCGCCAATTGGTACTGTCGGGATCGTTATCCGCCCAAGGGCGACTGTCCCAATGGGCACAAAGCAAGATACGGGTTTCAGCCTCGGGTTGTAATGGGCAATGATATTGGTATTCTTCAATATCGTGCCATCATAGCCCTTCAGGTCTGCCTTCTGGGTCTCTACCTCACAGCCAAACTGCTTGAACTTGCTCACAATCCATTCGCCGCACTTATCGTGCGCCTCGCTGTTCATCACGCGAGGTCCGAAATCGCATTGCGCTGCACAATAAGCCAATGCCGAATCGGCATTGAAAGCCGGACCTACGGGATTCAGCTTCTCCGCTTCCTCTACCTCCTGAACATCTGGCGAGCTTGCACTGCTGGCATTCTTATAGCTGATGGTACCAGCCACCAGTCCGGCAGCTACCACCACACCTAATATAATCTTCATTTTTTTCGTCATAACATTAATGTTTAAAGTTCTGCACCTGCGTCATCACTCTGAGCCAGTTGCCTCCCCAGATCTTGGCGATATCCTGCTCGCTGTACTTGCGGCGCAACAGCTGGAGTGTGAAATTAATCAGCTCGGAAGAATCAGCAAGTCCGCGGATGCCTCCGTCTCCATCGAAATCGGTACCCAAACCTACATGGTCGATGCCCATCACCTCGATGGCATGCTCCAGATGGGCAATGGCATCCATGATGTCTGCCTCGCCCTCCTTGCGCAGGAATCCATGATAGAGCGTAGTATGAGCCACACCTCCACGGGCTGCCAGGGCACGCATCTGATCATCGGTAAGATTACGGGGCACATCGCAGAGCGCACGGCTGCTGCTATGGCTGCACACGATAGGAGTCTGACTGATTTCCAAGGCATCATAGAAACTCTTTTCGCCTGCATGGCTCAAGTCCACCATGATGCCGTGGCGGTTCATCTCCTGAATCACCTTGGCTCCGAAACTGCTCACGCCATTGTGGGTATTGCAGCCACGGGCACTGTCACAGATGTCATTATCGCCATTATGGCAGAGGGTGATATATACCACGCCTCGCTGGGCAAAGTACTTCACATTGCTCAGATCGTGCTCCAGGGCAAGACCATTCTCAATACCGAGCATAATGCTCTTTCTGCCCTTTCGCTTATCGCTGTAAAGATCGGCAGGAGTTCGGGCGATACTCAGGTAGGCGCGGTTCTTGCTCACGATTTCCTCAATCTTGTCGAAGATGAGATCGGCATACTGCAGAGGTCCCTGTACATCGAGGCCACCTTGCTGCTGAAGCTCTCGCCTATCTTAGGCTGCGGCAGGTAAGCCACCATGGTGGTAGCATCCTGATGTCCGTCGGTCATCTTGTGCAGATCTACGAGGATGCGGGAGTCGCGATGATTGAACTTCACGCCCTGCGGGAAGAACATCGGGGTATCGCAATGGGTATCGAGGGTAAGGATACGCTTGTGCAACAGCTTGGCTGCATGGAAATTTCCAGCCTGGTTTACCAGCCACTGGAAGATCTTTCCGCCTTCCTCGCCCAGCCACTCCGGATGCCACTGCACGCCGAGTATCTGCTTATACTCATTGCTCTCTATCGCCTCGATGATGCCATCGGTAGATTTGGCGATGATGCGCATATGCCTGCCCGGCTCGCTCACAGCCTGATGGTGGAACGAGTTGACGAGAATCTTTTCCGAATTATATATATGATATAAGGTGGAATCCTTCTTGATTTCTACACTATGGGTTGGTTCGGAGCGGTCGGCATCCTGACTGTGCTTCACCATCTGCTTGATATCCTGATACACTTTTCCGCCCAGGGCTATCGCCAGGGTCTGGATGCCTCGGCAGATGCCGAGCATCGGTATCTGACGGTTGAAAGCCAGACGGACAAGCATCAGCTCTGCAGCATCACGCTCCTGATTGATATTGTGAAGGCGGGGAGACGGCTCCTCGCCCATCCACAACGGGTTATGGTCGCCCCCACCCGTCAGGATCAAACCATCCAGATGCTCCAGGGTATTGATGATGACAGTACTGTCGGCAACTGGCGGGATGATGACAGGCGTTCCACCTGCCGCAATCACCTGCTTGTAATAACGGTCGCGAAGCGTAGCATCAATGTTCTCGTAATTGGCAGTAAGACCGATTACGGGCTGATGCTTCGCTTCAGGAAAAGAAGAGTACGCACCCTTGAGATGTGACTCCAAGTCAAATGTTTCCATTTGTTTATTTCTAAATACAAAAAAATTACTCTTCCTCCAAAAGTACTGGAACCTCGCGCTTGATGCTCTGCTCAAGCGAGATGAGTGTTTCGGTAGATACTACACCCGGGATAGCCTGGAGCTTGTTGTTCAGCAAGTCCATCAACTGCTCGTTGTCACGGGCATACAACTTCAAAAGCATGGTATAAGAACCGGTTGTGAAGTGGCACTCCACAATCTCAGGAATGTTCTGAAGACGCTCTACCACCTTCTTGTACATATTACCACGCTCCAGGTTAAGTCCTACGTATGTACATGTAGAATAACCCAGACTCTTAGGGTTTACATCAAATCCGCTACCGGTGATGAATCCATCCTCCATCAAGTGCTGGACACGCTGATGGATGGCTGCACGAGACACGCCACATTCTGCAGCTACGTCCTTGAAAGGAATACGGGCATTCTTGGAAAGGATGCCGAGAATCTTTCTGTCAAGATTGTCTATTTTCTCCATTTCTTCTTTATTATTATGTTCTATTTTAAGGTATTCTTCTATACCAGATAGCAAAATTAATAAAAACTATCGAAACAGACAACAAAATGCACGAATATTTTGCAATATCCGTGCATTTTGTTGTTTTTTATACTGATTTTAACCAAATTTTCAGATTTTTCCTGCTATTTGGTCGTTACTTTCTCTTTCTGGAAGCAGACTTCTTGCCAGCAGACTTGGCTGGAGTCTTAGCCACCTTCTTCTCTGCACCTACGGCTACATCATCCTTCTGCTCGCTGTCAGCCTCAGGCTTTACCTCTGGCTTCACGATGCTCACGAGCTCCAGGTCGAATACCAATGTAGAATATGGAGGAATCTGACCAGCCTGACGCTCGCCGTATGCCAACTCATAAGGGATGTAAAGCTGCCACTTGCTGCCAACAGGCATCATGGTGAGAGCCTCTGTCCAACCCTTGATCAGACTGCCGGCACGGAACTTGTCTGTGGCAGCACCACCATGCTTGGAAGTTGCATCGAATACGGTTCCGTCGATGAGACGACCCTCGTAGATAACCTCCACCTCATCAGAAGCCTGAGGAATCTCGCCCTGACCTTCCTTGATCACCTTATACTGCAAACCGCTAGGCAAAACCTTGACACCTGGCTTCTTGGCATTGGCTGCCAGATATTTCTCGCCAGCACCAGCCAAGGCTTCCTTCTTGAACTCGCCAGCCTTGTGCTCGGTAAAGATAGTGGTATCATTGGCAAGAGCTGCCACGAAACCACGGCTGAAGACTTCGGCATTGATAGAATCCTTGGTGCTCTTCAGCTCCTCGCGGGTTCCAGGTAGAATGCGCTGATTTACCATCTGGGCAATCTGCATACCTACGATATAGGCAGTACCCTTAGGAGTATTTGCCTGCTGGATAGCCTCCTCGTAACCACGGATGAAGTCTGCCATATAAGCAGTATCCACCTGATAACTCTGCTGGATGAATGGAACCAGACCACGGGTGGCATAGACACCAGCCGCATAACTCAAGGAATCACCCTCACTGGCAAGAACCACTGGAGTTACCTTCTTCACATTCTTCTTCTTGCTTGCAGCACTGGCTGTAAACAAAGAAGCACTCGCCACGAGGACGAGTGCTGTCATTAAATATTTCTTCATTTCTTATAAGTCCTCTACTCAAAATGAGTTCCCACAAAAATTACTTGCCACCTACAGAGATCAACTCAATCTTGAAGATCAATACAGAGAATGGCTTGATCTGACCCTGCTCGCGCTCACCGTAAGCCAACTGCTGAGGGATGTAAACCTCCCATACAGAACCTGCTGGCATGTGAACCAAAGCCTCAGTCCAACCCTTGATAACCTGGTTAGCACGGAGATCTACAGCCTGACCACGCTTGAAAGAAGAATCGAATACCTTGCCGTCGATTGTCTTACCCTCGTAGTTAACCTTTACCATAGATGTATCCTTTGGCATAGGACCGTTACCCTCCTTGATTACCTTGTACTGAACACCTGAAGGAAGAGTTACCACTCCTGGCTTCTTCTTGTTGGCAGCGAGGAACTTCTCACCAGCCACCTTGTTAGGACCATATTCCTTCTCCATGTTCTTTGCCTTGATGGCCATCATCTTGGTCTGTGCTACCTGAGCAGCCTGCTCTACAGTCATCAAACCCTTCTTGCCGGTAGTACCTGTGATGAAACCAGCCATGAAGTTCTTCAAAGAGATAGTCTTGGTAGAATCGTCACCGAATACCTCGTGGTTGATACCCTTCACCATCTGGTTAGAGATCTGCTGACCAATCTGAATACCTGCATAGTAA
The DNA here is from genome assembly GCF_003468525.1 of Prevotella sp. AM34-19LB. NCBI lineage: Bacteria > Pseudomonadati > Bacteroidota > Bacteroidia > Bacteroidales > Prevotellaceae > Prevotella > Prevotella sp. AM34-19LB. The sequence continues at coordinate 164,797 of NZ_QSIG01000001.1, forward strand.
GCAGCCTTCTTCTTGTCATCACCAGCGTTGGCACCATCGTTGAGACCCTTGATGAAATCATCCATGTAAGCGGTATCCACGCCCATGCGCTCTACCATAAACTCCTTCAGACCCTGAGTCTGAGACATACCCATGGCATAGCTCATTGTATCAACATCATTCTTGAGATCTGCCTTTGGAGTAGAATTGCCACAAGCTACGAATGTAGCGGCAACACAAGCCACGAGGGCTCCGAAAAATAACTTTTTCATTTTCAATTTTATGTTTTATTCTTTGTTCTCTATATTACTTTACTGCAACAAGCTCTACATCGAAGATCAATGCTGAGAATGGAGGAATAGCTGCTCCTGCGCCACGCTCGCCATAACCCAACTGATAAGGGATGAAGAAACGGTACTTAGCACCCTCGGTCATCAACTGAAGACCCTCTGTCCAACCAGCGATTACCTGGTTCAATGGGAAGGTAGCTGTCTGACCACGGTCGTAAGAGCTATCAAACTTAGTACCATCGATGAGTGTACCCTCGTAGTGGCACTCTACCTGATCTGTAGCCTTAGGAGCCTTGCCGTTACCCTCGCGCAGAATCTGATACTGCAAACCGCTCTTGGTAGTGATGATACCATCCTTCTTAGCGTTCTCTGCGAGGAACTGCTCACCAGCCTCCTTGGCAACCTTGCCCTTCTCTGCAGCTGCAGCCTGAGCCTTAGCCTCCTGCTCTGCGAAGAAGTTCTGTACCAACTCCTGCGCTTCCTGCTCATCAAGCTGAAGCTTGCCTGCAATCGCATCCTTTACAGCCTGTGCAAAATCATCAATGTTCAAACTCTCTGCACCCATAGAAGCCAACTGGCGACCGATGCCAATGCCTAAAGCATAACTTACTTTATCCATAAATTTATCTTATAACTTTGTATTAATATTCTTTATTTTGTACTTATTGTCCTTAAAACGAGTGCAAAGATAACATTTTTCTCGCTGATAACGATGATATTTAAAGAAAAAAGTGTAAATTTGTGCATTCTTAATAAGAAGATTAAGAAAATATGAATAAATTAAACGTGATAAGATGAAGAAACTCGTATTTTTAACCGGCGCTGGAATGTCTGTGGAGAGTGGTTTCAAAACTTTCCGTGGAAATGATGGCTTGTGGGAGAACTATCCTGTGGAACAGATAGCTACCCACGAGGGATGGGAAGCTGACCCTACCCTAGTAACTAACTTCTATAATATGTTGCGCCATAAGCTCTATGCCGCTCAACCTAACGAGGGACATAAACTTATCAAGGATCTGGAGAAGGATTTCGACGTAACGGTGATTACACAGAATGTGGATAACCTGCACGAGAAGGCGGGATCCAAAAACGTGATCCACCTGCATGGAGAACTCTCCAAAGTCTGCTCTTCGCGCGATCCTTACGACTACCGATACATCAAGGAGTTGCCGGAGAATGACTGTGAGGTGGAGCCTGGAACCAAGGCGGGCGATGGCAGCTTGCTGCGACCATTCATCGTCTTCTTCGGCGAGAGTGTTCCGATGATAGAGCCTGCTGCCGAGGCGGTACAGCAAGCCGACATCTTCGTCATCATCGGTACTTCGCTCAACGTGTATCCTGCCGCAGGTCTGATAGCATACACCAAGCCGAACATTCCTATCTATCTGATAGACCCAGGTGCCGTAAACACCAACGGCTACTACAAGATTGAGCATATCATGAAGGGGGCTTCTGAAGGAATGAAGCAGCTGAAGGAGATCCTGGAGAAATAAGCAAGAAAATCGCCCTGTAAGAGCAAAAGCTTTAGAATGAGATGCTTTTGCTTTTACAGGGCGATTTCGTTTTATATCAAAAAGCCAATTATGCCGAAGCTCTGGTTCCCATACGTGCCTCGGCTACGTTTACCACGTAATCACCGAGCTTCTCGCACTCCTGAATGATATCCATATACAGGGTTCCTACACCATAGGTATAGAGATGGTTGTCCACATCATCCAGGTTCTGGTTTCTCAACTGAGTACGGAAGTTGTTGATTTCCGTCTCTATATTATAGGTATGGTTCATATTGATCGTCTGGCGGTCGTGAGCAAACATGAAGTTCATCTGGGTAAGCGACTCATCTACCAGCTTGAACATCTGATGGATATTCTCATTCTGCTTGGCAGTGAACTCCTCCTTGTTCTCTCCCTTGCGCTTGATGGTGCGGGCGAGGTTGTAACAGCTGTCACCAATACTCTCTATCTCGGAAATCGCACGCAGCATCGAACGAATCTTCGCCTTGGTATCATCACTCAGATGGGCATCGCTCACCTGATCCAGATACTTGGCTATCTCAATCTCCATATTATCCGATATGCCCTCATACTTCTCGATGCGCTCATAGAGCTTATCGAAAGTCTTGGCATCCTGGGTATCCATCAACTCTCTCACCATACCAAACATACGATGAATGCGCTCGCCGAAACTGCCGATTTCCTGCTGTGCCTCGAAAACTGAAAGCTCCGGTGTCTTCATGATACCAGCCTGGATAAAGCGCAGGCGGAAATCCTCCTCCTCCTTGTCTGCCTTAGGCTTGATAAGCTTGCAGACCACCTTTTCCAACTGTGGAATAAACCAGATGAGTACGCCCGTATTGCAGACATTGAAGCAGGTGTGGAACATCGCCAGGACGATAGGCAACAACTTCGCCTTCTGAGCAGCCGACATACCGCCATCAGGATCGTAGCCCACAATAGAGCAGACGAAATCCACGAAAGGATAAAACAGGCAGAGAACCCAGATGACACCAAACACATTGAACACCAGATGAGCCAAAGCCGCACGACGAGCCTGGGCATTGGCACCCAAAGCAGCAAGGTTGGCAGTAGCAGTGGTTCCGATATTCTCACCCATCACCAGCGCAATACCCAGATAGATAGGAAGCACTCCCGTAGAACAGAGCAGGATGGTAATCGCCATCACCGCAGCAGAACTCTGTACGATGCAGGTAATAAGCGTACCTATCAAAAGGAAGACGACAATGGTGAAATGACTCTTCGTATCGAAGGAACCGAAGAAGTCGATAACTGCCGGATTATGCTCCAGATCGAGAGCCTTGCCTGCACTGCTCAACAGAACGAGCGAGAAGAAGAGAAAGGCGATACCGAAAAGAAAATCTCCAAAATACCGGCGCTTCTTGCTATATATCAGCATAATGCCGAGGAAGAACGCAGGGAAAACCACGATGGTTAAATCTACATTATAACCCAGCGACATAATCCATGCCGTAAAAGTGGTACCGATGTTGGCACCCATAATCACGGAAATGGCTTGGGCCAGGGTGAGCAGACCTGCATTCACAAAAGAAACCGTCATCACGGTGGTTGCAGAGGAACTCTGAACAGCACAGGTAATAAAGGTACCTGTAAGCATTCCCGTAAATCGGTTGGTAGTCATAGCTCCTAAAATGTGGCGCAACTGGGATCCTGCCATCTTCTGCAAAGCCTCACTCATCACCTTCATACCATAGATGAGCAATGCCAGAGAACCGAGAATCTGAAAAAAAATCACAAGATATTGACTTGTATCCATAATTAATTGTTTTTGTGGAAATGTTTGTTACGTTTCGATTGCAAATATAATAAGAAATCCGCTTATTACGAAATATTAAGCAAGGATATTTCAAATTGTAACAGCATTGTAACATCCTAAACCAATGAACATCTTTAAAAAGAAACAAAGCGCTCTTTTCTATCTACTATTTATTATATACCGTTTTTCTACTCTTGATATAGAAGGAAAGGAGAAATTAGTGGCCTATTTTGTTACATATTTAATAAAAAACAAAAAAAGATGCCAAGAAACTTTGTATTCTCCGATTTTTTTTGTTTCTTTGCCTTATAAAACTATAAACAGTCATATAACAGTCGTAATTATGGGAAAAGGTAAAAAAGGCGGCAAAAGAATGAACAAGGCGCAGCTCACTGAGATTCTGCAGCAATTCTTTGCCGAAAGGCCGGGCGAAACGCTCAGCTTTAAAGAAATATTCCGTTCCCTCCATCTCACCACGCATCCGCTCAAGATGCTGGCTATCGACATCATGGAGGAAATGGCATGGGATGACTATCTGGCAAAGGTAAGTGATAATTCGTATCGCCTGAACCAAAGCGTGCAGGTGATGGAGGGTAAGTTTGTTAGAAAGGCAAATGGCAAGAACTCCGTCATTCCTGACGGCGAAGAAAATCCTATCTTCGTTTCTGAGCGCAACTCTATGGGAGCGCTCAATGGTGACCGCGTGGAATTCACCTTCCTCGCACGCCGAAAGAACCACATCAAGGAAGCACAGGTAAACAAGATCCTGGAACGTGCAAAAGATACCTTCGTTGGTAGATTGAAAGTGGACAAGGATCTGGCTTACCTTGTTACACCAAGCGATGTCTTCGCTCACAACATCATCATTCCAAGAAGAAAGGTGAAGGGTGGAAAGACCGACGACAAGGCGGTGGTACGAATCATAGAATGGCCGGATGGAGAAAACAAGAGTCCTATCGGTGAGGTTGTGGATATCCTCGGACAGAAGGGTGACAACGATGTAGAGATGAACTCTATCCTCGCCCAATATGGATTGCCTTACAAGTATCCGAAGAACGTAGAGGATGCTGCCAACAAGATTTCAGGAGAAATCACAGAGCAGGACTACAAGGAGCGAGAAGACTTCAGAAAGGTTTTCACCTGCACCATCGACCCGAAAGACGCCAAAGACTTCGACGATGCCTTGAGTATTCAGAGATTGGAGAACGGCAACTGGCAGGTGGGTGTCCACATCGCTGATGTTTCACACTACGTCACGGAGGGCAGCATCATCGACAAGGAAGCCGTGAAGCGTGCCACTTCTGTCTATCTCGTAGATCGCACCATCCCGATGCTCCCTGAGCGTCTCTGCAACTTCATCTGTTCGCTTCGCCCTAACGAGGAAAAACTGGCATACAGCGTCATCTTTGAACTCGACAACAATGCCGAGGTCAAGAACTACCGCATCGTGCATACCGTCATCGAGAGCGACCGCCGATATAAATATGAAGAGGTACAGGAACTCCTAGAAGCAAATGGCGTGATTGATGGTACCGGCGAACCTGCACCGGCAGAAACCAAAGAGCATCCATACCAGGGTGAAAATGCACTCCAGCTTATCACCCTTGATAGACTGGCAAAGAAACTTCGTGCTGCAAGATTCAAGAATGGAGCCGTGAAGTTCGACCGAGAGGAACTGCATTTCGATATCGACGAGAAAGGCAAGCCTATCAGCTGCTACTACAAGCGCTCTAAGGATGCCAACAAACTCGTGGAGGAATTCATGCTCCTAGCCAACCGTACGGTGGCTGAAAGCATCGGAAAGGTGAAAAAGGGAAAGAAGCCAAAGACGCTTCCTTATCGTATTCACGATAATCCAGACCCACAGAAGCTGGAAACCCTGCGTGAATTCGTTGTGAAGTTCGGCTATAAGATGAAGACCGAGGGCACCAAGGGCGCCACAGCTAGAAGCCTGAACCAGTTGATGGCTGACTGCGAAGGCAAGCCTGAGAACAACCTCATCCAGATGGTAGCTCTCCGTGCAATGATGAAGGCAAAGTATTCCGTCCACAACATCGGTCACTTCGGCCTGGCATTCGAATACTACACTCACTTCACCTCGCCGATCCGCCGTTATCCGGATACAATGGTACACCGCTTGCTCACCAAGTATGCACAAGGCGGCAGAAGTGCCAACGAGAAGCATTACGAGGAACTCTGTGAGCATTGCTCCGACATGGAGCAGATTGCACAGAATGCAGAACGAGACAGTATCAAATACAAGATGGTAGAATTCATGGGCGATAAGCTAGGTGAGGAATTCGATGCCCACATCAGCGGTATCACTTCTTACGGCATCTATGCAACCATTGATGAGAACCATTGTGAAGGTATGATTCCGATGCGAGACATCGCAGACGATTACTATGACTTTGACGAGAAGAACTTCTGTCTGATTGGTCGTCGTCATCACAACAAGTACCAATTAGGTGATGCTATCCGCATCAAGGTGGCGCAAGCAACCTGGAGAAGAAACAGCTTGATTTCGCCCTAGCCGGCGATTCTGCTCCTGTACGCAAGGAAAAGCCTGAGGCTAGTACTTCTTCCAAGAAAACAAAGAAGTCGAAGCAGAAGACACGTAATCATCGTAGAAACAAATAAACTCTCCATATCAAACTGGGCTGACCTTTAAGGTTGGTCCAGTTTTTTCTGCGTCATCCAGGACCGAACAGGTCAAAAATCTGCGCACATCTGTGAAATCTGTGTGAAAAAGAAAAAGCAGCAAAGAAAAATCTGCGTCATCTGCGAAATCTGCGTGACCTAAAAAACAATTCGCGTGAGAAAGAATAAAATCTGCGTGAAAACAAAAAAACCTCAGAAATCTTTCGAAATCTGAGGCTTTGATAAAAGAAGGCGGCTACCTACTCTCCCGCATTGCATTGCAGTACCATCGGCGCAAGTGAGCTTAACTTCTCTGTTCGGAATGGGAAGAGGTGGGACCTCACCGCAATAACCACCTGATAATGGGGTATGACGTATTTGCACACAAGCAAACTGTATTTGATAGTAAAGAACCACCGTCCCTCTCGATTTTATCGAGAGTCAACAGCTGAAACTATGAACTTTCCTAAAGAAAGTGTTCGGGCAATTAGTAATGCTCGGCTTTGACATCGCTGTCTTTACACCTGCATCCTATCAACGTC